>CAIQRS010000108.1 GCA_903874275.1 uncultured Anaeromyxobacter sp. | reverse complement strand
GGGTTCGAGGTGGATCCGCCCAGCGACCGCACCATCGCGGAGAGCGTCTGGTTCTGGAGATAATTGTACCCGTTCAGTCCCACGCCCGAGGCGACGCCCATGCCGCCGATGGCGTTGTCGTAGCGCATCGCGATGATGCCGCTCACGCTCGTGCCGTGATCGCCTCCGGTGAAATTGATCGAGGGGCTGGGGTCGTCGGTGTCGTCCACGAAATTCCACGATCCGGGCACCACGTTGGCGGCCAGGTCGGGGTGCGCGATCTGCAGCCCGCTGTCCACGACGGCGACCTTCACCCCACGCCCCGTGAGACCGAGCCCCTGCGCGTTCGAGAGACGGAGGTCCTCCCCCGCGGTGCCGGGATTGTCGGAGTAGGCCTTCTGCCCGGTGTTGACGAGGTACCACTGCTCCCCGGCCAGGGGATCGCTCCCGAGCAGGGGACCCACCGGCGGGCCCCGCACGATCCGGAGGGTCGCGCTCCCCTGCTGCCCTCCGAAGGCAGCGGTCACCGTGCCGCTGCCGCCGACGCGCGCCGCCGGGGGTGCCGAGGCCATCCCTCCGCTCGTCACGTCCACCTGCCCTGCCGAGGCCGTGGTCCAGGTTGCCCGGCCCGTCACGTCGGTGGTGACGGAATCGACGAAGGTGGCCCAGGCCGTGAGCGGGACGCTCGTTCCCCCTGCCGTCACGTCACCCGCCGACGGGCGGACGGCAAGCGACGCGACCGGGGGCTCGACGACGGCGATGACGAGAGTGGCCTGGGTGTGGCCGGAGACATTGGTCGCGACGACGGTGTATCCGGCCAGTGGGGCGAGGGCGGTGGGGGTTCCAGAGAGCGCTCCGGTCGTCGCGTGGAGCATGAGGCCGGCGGGCAAGGAAGGGCTCACCGCATAGCTCTCCACCGCGCCGCCGGTGCTCGAGGGGACGTTGGGCTCGATGGCGGCGCCCCTGGGGTACGTGGCCGGGTTGGTCGCGTAGGTCAGCCCCGCTGGGGGCTGGATGGAGTCGCCCTTGCAACCGGAGAGCGCCACGGCGAACGAGAGGGCCAGGACCAGGAGGCAAGTGCGTTGGGCTGTGATCTCTTTCACCAGGAAATGCTACCAGCAGGGCATCGGGGCCGATGCGCCCCAAGCGAGGCGCGCGCTACCCGGCCGCATCGACGATCGCCGGCAGCTTGCCCTTCCAGTCCGCCCAGACCTCCGGGTCCGTCACCAGGTCGCACATGAAGTGTGCGACGTTGGCCATCCTCGTCGTGCCGGGAGAGACGAGGCCGTTCACGAGCCCCTCGTGCAGCGCGTACCGGGAGACCTCGCCGGGCAGCAGGGCGTCCGGGCGGACGATGGTCCATTGCACGAACGGATCGCCCTCCCCGACCTGCTCCCGGAGGAAGTCCGCGGCCCGCTGGTTGTCCCGGGCCGGGGGGATCACCCCGCGGAGCACCCAGAGGAAGGCCCTCTCGACGGGGCCGCGGCGTGCATCGAGCCCCCCGTGGCGATTGACCGAGACGCTGCTCATGAGGACGAACTTCACGGGCGCGGCGGGGAGCAGCGCCCCGATCGCCCGGCACACCCTCGCCGTGGCCCGGGTGACGAGATCGTGCGGCGGCCCCAGGACGCCCTTCACGCTCAGGACATGGCCGAGGCACGAGACGACGGCGTCGCAGCCCTGGACGTGGCGACGCAGGTCCTCGTCGCCGAGCGAGAGGAGGCTCGCCTCGACCACCGCCAGGCCGGGGTTCCTCGTGGCGTCCGCCGGGAGGCTCCCGGCGGAGCGCACGATGGCGCGGACCTTCACCCCGCGTGCGAGGAGCTGCTCCAGCACGCGTCGGCCGGTGCGTCCGGTTCCTCCGAGGAGCAGGGTCGTCTGCTGCGTGGGCATCGCGTCCACCTCCCGCGACCGTCGTACCACGCCCGGCGTGTGGACTACCGGACCACCCGCGCGGCCCGCGCGAAGAGCACCCACATCGCCGCCCCGGCCACGAGCGACAGCACCGCCGTCGCCGGCGCGTCCCGCAGCATGAAGAAGCTCATCTTCCCGCCGCTCACGACGAAGCTCAGCGGGAACACCGTGCAGAAGATGGCTCCGGCCAGCCAGCCGCTGCGGCGGCGGACCGCACGGCGGACGTCGCCGAGCGCACGGGCCTCCAGGTCGGCGGGAGGGCTGGCCGCCCCGAGGCGGACGGCGCGCCGGAGCGCCTCGACCTCCCGGGCCAGCGCGGGGTCGGCGGCGGCGGCGGCCTCGACCAGCGCGACGGACGCTGCGCTGGCCTCCCCGGCAGCGTAGAGGGGAGCGAGGTCGCGGACGACGTCGGGGTGAACGGGAGCTGCGCTCATGTGGATTCTCCTTCTCGGATGGTGCGGCGCGCGGCAAGCGCCACGCGCGCGCGGTGGACGCGGACCTTTGCAGCCCCGACGGACGCGCCGAGAACCCCGGCGATCTCGTCGTAGGGCAGCCCCTCGGCCCGCATGAGGAGCGCCGCCCGGACTTCCTCGGACAGCGATTGAAGGTCGTCGATCGTGGCGGCGAGCTCGATGCGGGCCGCGGCGTCGCGCTCGGGGTCGAACGGCCCGGCCATCGTGGCGGCGAGGTCGAAGGACGCCTCCGGGCGACGGGAGGCGGCGCGTCGTCCGTGGAGCGCCAGGTTGCGCAGCGTCCCGAAGAGGAAGGCACGGCCCGAGGCAGGCTCGGCCGGTCCCCCACCCGCCACCGCCACCACGAACGTGTCCGCCACCAGGTCCTCGGCGGCGGCTCGGTTGCCTGTGAGGCGCAGCGCGAAGCGGAAGAGCGCGGGCGCGTGGTGGCGGTAGAGGGTCGAGAGCATCGAGCCCCTATCTTCCCGCAGAGCCGGATCGGTTACAGCGGCCCCCCGGGATAGAATCGTCCCATGGCCAGATCCGTCGCGGTGACGCTCGTGCTCCTGCTCGCCGCCTGTGGCTCCAGCCAGGCGAATCGCCCTGCCACCCTGTCCCACCCGCCCGGTGACGTGATGCAGGCCGCCGTCGGGGGCCCCATGGTGAACCGGACGAGCACCGCCGTGACCGTCACGCCCATGGTGCCAAAGGCCCGGGTGGACGGCTCCCGCACCGAGTTCGTCTACCTGGGACTCCTCGGGTCCGACCCGGTGGGCAGGAACACCGTCCGCGTGCGCTACGGGGAGTACAGGATCGCGAACGGAGTCGAGATCGAGCCCCCCGAGTACCGCGCCGAGGTGACCCTGGACCTGGCCCAGGCCCGGGTCCTCGAGTTCAAGGGCTGGCGCATCGGGGTGCTGGAGGCGACGGACGCGAGCATCCGGTACGAGGTGGTCGGAAGTCCCGCGCCCTGACCTGACGGTGTGAAGCCGCCCCGAGCGATCACGGCCCCCAGAACACGGCCCCGCCCGTCACCTCGTTGGGCGTGGTCCTCGAGCCCGTGTCGCCCAGGCCGAGTTGACCGTCGCCGTTCCCCCCCCAGCAGGCCAGCGTGCGGCCGGTGCGCAGCGCACAGGTGTGGGTATCACCGGCCGCCACGACACCGACGCCGGTCAGTCCATTCACCCGCCGCGGCGTCACCTGTGTCTCCGTGGAGTTTCCGTTGCCCATGAGCCCCGTCCCCCAGCACCAGACGCTGCCGTCGCCGGTGACCGCGCACGTGTGTTGCCATCCGCTCGCGAGCGTGGTGACTCCCGTGAGCCCGGACACCACCTCGGGGACAGCGGTGCCGCTCCAGCACCGCACCAGGCCGTCCCCGGATAGCGCGCAGGGGCGCAGGATGCCCTGCGCCAGCGCGGTGACTCCCGACAGGCCCGCTATCGGCGTGGGCGTCAAGCCCCAGCTTCCGCCCCAGCACAGGACCGAGCCGCCGCCCTTGAGGGCGCAGGTGCTGAAGTACCCGGCCGCGACGGCCACCACTCCGGAGAGCGTGCCCCCCACCGCACCCAGGACCTGCACGGGCACGCTGCTGGGCGTCGTGGTCCCGTTTCCGAGCCCTCCGAGGGAATTGGCGCCCCAGCAGAAGACGCCGCCGCCGGACGAGACGAAGCAGCGGTGGGCCGCCCCCACGCTCACCGCGCGCACGCCCGTGTGCCCGGCCACCAGCGTGGGGGTGCGCGTCCCTCCACCCCAGCAACTCAGGTCGCCAGGACCGTGGATGGCGCAGGTCTGGGTATCCCCCACGGCCACGGCCGTGACGCCGACGAGCGGCAGAACGTACGGCGTCGACCAGATGGCGCTCCCGGCGGGGCCGACCTGCCCGAGGTCGTTGCGCCCCCAGCAGGCCAGCGTCGCGTCGGCGCGCACCGCGCAGGTGTTCTGATCGCCGGCCGCGAGCTTTCCGGCCTGGGCCGGCCCCGTCGTGACCGGCGGCGCGGCGGTGACGGTCAGGACGGCCAGCTGGCTGAAGACGATCCCCGTCCCGTTGTAGACGAGTACACTGAATACCGCGCCGCTGTCGGCCAGCGCCGTGGCCGACGTCGAGTGGACGGAGTCGGTCGCGCCGGCGATCACCAGGCCATTCCGCCGCCACTGGTAGCGCAGCGACTCGCCGGTGGCGGTGACCCGGAACGTGGCGCTGCTTCCCTCGACGACGCTCACGGCCGCCGGCTGGTCGGTGATGAGCGGCGTGCCCACCAGGATGAGCTGCGCAGGCTCCGAGATCAGCGTCCTGGCGCTGTTCGTGACGGACACGGTGTAGCTGCCGGCGTCGAGCGAGCCGACGGCGGCCAGGATCAGGACCGGTTCGGTGGCCCCGGCGATCGGCGTCCCGTCGTGAGACCACTGGTAGGAGATCGGGGCGCTCCCGCTGGCCGCGACCGCCATCGTGGCCGCGCTGCCCGGCACCACCACCAGCGTCGCCGGCATGGTGGTGATGGACACCGGCGTCACCACCGGAGGGGGATCGACATTGACCTGGAGTGATGCAACTCCGCTGGTGATGCTTCCGGCTGAGTTGGTCACGACCACCGAGTAGGCGCCCGCGTCGGCGGGGATGACGCTGGCGAAGGTGAGGGCGGCGCTCGTGGCGCCGGCGATGGCGACCCCATCCTTGCGCCACTGGAAGGAGAGCGGCCCGCTGCCGTTCGCGCCCACCGCGAACGTGGCGGTGTTCCCGGCGTCCACGACCACCGGCGCAGGCTGGGTGACGATGGTCGGCGGAACGGTCGCGGCCACGCCGGGGCTGACCGTGAGGATGCCGGCGTCGCTGACCGCCGACCCGGCGTCGTTGCGGACCACCACGCTGTAGCCACCGGCGTTTCCGGCGGTCACCGCGGCGAGCCGGAGCACGGGGCCGGTCGCACCGGTGATCGGGGCACCGTCGAGACGCCACTGGTACGAGAGCACCTCGGTGCCGCGGGCGGCGACGGCGAAGACGGCGTCGCTGCCCGTGGAGACGGATAGGCTGGCCGGTTGGGTGGTGATGACGGGTGCAACGCCGACGTCGCTCACCGACACCGCGACGGGGACGCTCTCGGCGCTGCCCAGCGCGTTCGTGGCCACGACCCGATACTGCCGGCCGTTGTCGGCGAGGGAGAGCGCCGCGGTGGCGTAACTGCCGGTGGTGGCGCCGGTGCCGGTCGCCACGTCGCTCCAGGCGCCGCCGTCGTTGGCTGCGCGGGTCTGCCATTGCAGCGTGGGGGTCGGGGTGCCGGCGATGGTGGCAGTAAAGGTGGCGGTCAGGCCGGTGGTCACCAGGACCGATCGGGGGGCATCGACGATGCTGGGGAACGCGCTCTGCTGCAGGACGTTGATTCTCGTGGCGGTACCGGTGCTGCAAGATGGAGTTGCCGCGCCGGGCGCCGTGTAGCAGGCGTAGGCTCGGATCAATGCCCCCTGATCGCTCGCTGCACCGACGAAGCCGTGGCTCACGCTCCAGTAGCGCCAGTCGAACCCGTCCGGGATGGGTCTCCGGTTCGCCTCGTCCTGGTAGGACCGCCCGATCAGGCGCCACGACAGGCCTCCGTCATCGCTCCGCTGCCAGTCGATGATGGCTCGATCATCCGGGAGGGGGTAGCGCATCTCCTGGAAGTTCGCGTTGAACTCGACCGCGCCGCCCCCGAGCAGGACCTCGAGGATGGCCGGCAGTCCTTCCACGACATCGAGCGTCGCGGGCACCCGCATCACCCTGATCATCGGGAAGACCGCGGGACCAAGCCACGCGACCGGCTGCCGGAAGGCGTTGCTGTAGCCGAGGTTGGGGCACCGGAGCCACCCGCCAAACTCCCAGACGTAGCGGATTGGCGTGGAGATCTTCTGGACCCAGGTGCCGCCGGTGATCGGGAAGGTCCGCTGCGCTCCTCTCTGGAAGTTGTAGTCGTCCGGGCCGGGTCCGCCCCGCATCTCCAGGACAGGGTCGATGCAGCCATCCGGCAGCTGGCCGCCGTTGGTGGTCAAGGTCCAGGTGACCGTGGCCTCCCCGAGGATGTGCCCACAGTATCGTTCGATGCCGTCGCAATCGAGGATCTTGTTGATCGCGAATGGCGCGAACTGGGCGATAGGCAGCGGGAAAGTGACGATCACCCCGACGAAGAAGGAGAAGCTGCTCACCTGGGCGCTGAGGACGCCCTCGGCCAGCACGCTGTCCGAGAGGATCATCCACTCGCCCCCCGGCTGCGCCTTGGCCAGCTTGAGTTCCTGGTTGGGCTGCAGCGTCACGCCCGGAGCGGGGATGCGCACCTCCACCGGTTGTGCGAACTCGCCGCCGTGCGGCGTGATGACGTAGGTCGCGCCCGCCGCGACCAGTGCCTGCGGGAGCGCCGGCGCTCCGGTCGAGTCCTTCGCCACCCGGATGACGGTGTCGGCCTCGAACGCGCCAGGCGGCACCACGACCGTCGCCCCGCTGGGCTCGCTCACCGTTCCGCCGGCGCGTCCGATGGCCGCGGGGGCCTCGGAGGCCGCCGACTCGCTCGCCTTCCCCTCGCAGCCCGCCAACAACGCCGCCAGCCCGCACACCAGCACCCACCGCCCCGTACGATTGACCATTGCCCCCCCCCTTGCAGACCGCCCTCGGTCCAGGGGGAAACCCTACGGCACCGCTTCCGGGACCAAGGGGTCCACTTCACGGATCGTGCCTGGACCACCTCCCGCGCCGAGGCGTGGGGTCAGGGAGCGGCGAGTTCCACCGCGGCGGCCCGGGCCTCTGCATTCCCCGCCACCAGGCCGTTGACGGCGAGGACGCGAGCCAGTGCCGCCCACCCACCCTCCCGGTCGCCGGCGAGCCCCAGGAGACGCGCCTGCAGCACCCGGGGCTGCGGGTCGAGTCCGCCGCGACGGATGGCCTCCTGCACCGGGAGGAGTCCCAGCCGTGCCGCGGCGGCCCCAGTCGAGGCCACGCCGTTCCGTGCGAGCCAGCGGGCCCGTTCCAGGGCGCAACCGGCACGCCCCGCCGGACCCTCCATCTTGCTCGGGGAGGCCGTCTCGAGCTGCTCGAACCTTCGCTCGGCCTCGTCGAGCGCGGCGGAGGGATCCCTCCCCTGCTCCACCCGCCAGCGCCCCTCGGCGAGGGCGAGCAGGGCCAGGGTCTCGTTGGCGACCGCGGGATTCCCCATCCGACGCACCGATTCGGCAAGGAGCGCTCGTGCCTGCGCGATGGCGGGCATCGGGTCCTCCCCGTCGAGCGCCAGGCGCCGCGCCTCGATGACCAGGACCTGCCCGTGCAGGTAGAGGAGGAGCGGTTGGTCCGGATGGGCCGCCCGCGCCTGTTCGACGATCGCCAGCGCACGGGAGACGTGGACCCCGGCATCCGCGCCCAGATCGAGGAGCGTCAGGGATGCGCTTCCCAGGGCGTAGGTGGCCCGGAAGGCGCCGACGAAGCTGCCTCCGGCGCCCCGGTACACCTCCTCGGCCTCGGCGATCCCACGGCCGAGCGCGGATCGAGGATCCTCCCCGGCGAAGAACTCGGCACGCCCCAGGAACACGAGCGCCTCGGCCAGAGTCTGGCGGATCCTGGCCGGAGCGGTGGCGTCGAGCTGGATCGCCGCCTCGGCCTCCCGGACGGCTGCCCGCAGGACCGCACGCCCGTCCGTGCCCCCGTCCACCAGCGCGCGACCCTTCTCCGTCAGGAGCGCCGCCCCGACGTCGTGGACCTCCGGGTCGGAGGGGGCCATTGCCACGGTCGCGGCGTGAACCGAGATGCCCTCGTCGAGCGGCTCGTGGCTGGGCAGGCCACGCTCCTCGAGGTAATGGCCGTGCCGGTAGAGACCCAGCATGAGCAGGTTCCGTGCCCCCACGTCGCCCGGGGAAAGTTCCACGGCCCGCCGCATCAGCTCCACCGCCCGTCGAAGGCGCGGGAGACCGCTGTCCCGCCCGAAGTTGGCGGCCAGCCGCTCCGAGTCCATGAGCAGCGCAGCCTGGGTGAGGAGCAGCTGCGGCGCGTCCGGATCGAGCCGGGCGGCGAGGTCGAGCCACTCCTGCGCATCGACCACGAGCGCGGTCGCGTCCTTCCCTTGCCGGGTGGTGAACTCGGCGCGGCGAACGTGGAGGCGTGCCAGGAGGAGCAGCAGCCGGAGATCGCTCCGGCCCCACTCCGCCGCCGAGCGCAGCGCGACCTCGCCCTGCTCGAGCGCGGCGAGCCCATCGACCAGTTCCTCGGCATCGCTCCGGCGCTCCGCCTCGGCCATCCAGGCCTCTCCCTGGAGCACGCGCGCCTCGTAGCGTTCGGGAGCGATCGCGAGGACCTCCTCGGCCCGCGCCCGCGCCGTCGCCAGGTCCCCCTCGAGCAGCGCCACCCGGGCCTGGAGCCAGGGGAGCCGCCAGCCTCCGCTCGATCCCTGGGCCAGGAGGCGCAGCGCCGGATCGCGAAGGTCCCGCTGCAGGGTGGCCAACCGCTCGTCGCGCGCGCCGGGGCCGAGCGTCCTCAGCGCGCGCTCCCGCTCCCGCTCGTAGAGCCGTCCCATCACCTCCCCGAGCCCCTCCGCGACCTCTGGGCCACGTGAGCCCAGCGCGAGCGCCCGCTCGTAGGCCGCTCGCGCTCCGGGGAGGTCCTCCAGGAGCTCCAGCCCCTTGCCGAGCGCGTAGCTCGCCGGTCCTGCCGCCGGCCCCCGCGCCGACTGCGTTCGAAGCTGGTCCACCTCCGGGAGGACAGATGCCCGCACCGGACGCAGGTCATGGGGCGGCGCCAGCCACTCCATGCGGAAGCGGGTCTCCAGCGAGGTCGCCAGTGCGCCCAGCCGGGC
>CAIQRS010000107.1 GCA_903874275.1 uncultured Anaeromyxobacter sp. | reverse complement strand
TGGACCGGCCCCTTCCTGGCGGCGCAGGCGCAGGTGAACGCCGCCTTCCACCCGGCGCCCGAGGCGGAGGAACTGGGCGTCCCCAACCTCTTCGTGGCATCGAACCACTGGACGGCGGCGAGCCTCCAGGGAGCGGGCCACCTGCTCGCGGCGCGCGACGGCCACGCCCCGCAGGCCGTTCCCGGCCCGCACGAGCCCCACGCCCCCGGCGAGGAGACCCTGGGTGAGGCGCGGGATCGCTACTTCGTTCCCTACCTCACCGCGCTCCTGCAGCGCTGCGCCATCAAGAAGGCGGTCGAGGAGGCCACCGACATGGTGGTCCGGGAGGACGTGAAGCGGGAGGCGGTCTCCCGGCTCCGCTCCGACGTGCTCGCCTTCGCGCTGGCCGGGGCGCTCCCCGAGGTGAGCGTCCGCTACGCGCTGCACCGCTACTACCGGATGTGCCAGGAGGCGGTGGACATCGACCGCAACCTGGAGCAGGTGCGGAGCGCGCTCGGGGATCTCGAGGCCCAGCTCTCGGCCAAGCAGGGGATGGAGATCGCCGAGGCCCAGCGCGACATCGCCCGGCAGTCGGTCGAGTCGCAGGAGAGCGCCCACCGCATCCACATGTCGCTGGTCTGGATCGAGGTCTTCATCGTGGTGGCCTACGCGGCCGAACTGGTGAAGTTCTTCGTCATCGAGCTGCCGCACATCCAGGACGTCCGGATCCGCTGGCTGGCCGGGGTCCTCGCGCTCGGAACCGGCATCGTGGCCCTGCTCGTGCTGCGGCCGTGGGACCAGCGGCACGGGAAGCACGGGAAGAAGGGCGCCTGATCAGGGGCGCGGAGCGGCCGGCTCGAGCTTCGCGAGCCGCTTGCGTGCGTCGGCCGCCATGGGGTCCTCGTCGCCCTGTTTCACCGAGAGGAAGGCCCGGTAGGCCTCGGCGGCCCGCGGATCCTTGAGCCCCTCCCGGGCGCGACCGGTGAAGTAGGCGACGGCGGGCAGGAACCGGACGCTGGGTGCCGGCTCCAGGTACACGTCGACCCCCTCGCCACGGCGCTTCTCGAGCCGGTCCAGCTCGTCGAGGGCCTCCGGCCAGGAGCCCGCCTCGACCTGGGTGCGTGCCAGCGCCAGCCGGGCCAGCCAGGAGTCGACGAGCTTCACGGCAGCCCGGCTCTGGGCCACCGCCTCGGGCGCGGCGCCGCGCTTCAGCGCCACCGCCGCCCGGATGAGTTGCGCGTACATCTGCGACTCCGCGCCGGCCTGCTTCTCGAGCTCGTCGGCGAGCGCGAGCGGCCGCTTCAGGTCGCCCGACTCGGCCAGCACCTGGCCGGCGGCGAAGACCACGTAGGGCTGCTTGCTCTTCTGGAGCGCCTGCTCCGCGGCCGCGGCTCCCTTCCTGGGCTGGCCGGTGAGGACGTGCACGCTGGCCAGCGCCGTGAGCTTGCGGGCGGCCGGGTCACCGTCGCCGGCCGCCAGGTCGGCCTGAACCGCCTTCTCGAGGATGGTCCGCGCGTCGGCGAGCCGCCCGTCGTGGACGGCCAGGTCGGCGAGCCCCTCGGCGGCGGCCGACGGGTCGATCGCCTGCAGCCGGGTCCAGGTGGCCACCGCGTCGTCGCGCTTGCCGGCCAGGAACTGGGCCAGGGCCAGCCCCACCAGGCCGTTCGAGAACTTCGGGTTCATCTCGAGGACCCGCTGCTGGACGCGCACGGCCTCGTCGGCGTTCCCGGCGTACATCTCGAAGAGCCCGACGTTGTTGGTCTGCGGGACGTTGCGCGGGAAGATCTCGATGGCCCGGCGCGCCGCGGCGACCGCGTGCGGGAAGTCGCGCTTCAGCTGGTACGCGTAGGCCAGGTTGGCCCAGCCGGCCGTGTCGGCCGGGAAGTCCTTCACCAGCGCCTCGTTGGCCGTGATCGCGGCGTCGGCGTCCCGCTTGAACGGGTAGTAGATGCCGCGGGTGCGCAGCTTCTCGCGGTCGCTCATCCGCCCCAGGTTGGACATGGCGGCCTGGAACCACCGGTCGGCCTCGGCGTGGCGGCCGCCGTTCGACTCCAGGACCGCGAGGCCGCTCTGGGCCCGCCCCATGCCCGGGTCGAGCCGCAGCGCCTCCTGGTACTGCTTCTTCGCCTCGGCAACCTGCCCGTCGCCGGCCGCCTTCATGCCGAGGGCGTAGGCGTGGGCCGCTTCCAGCGATGCGGCGCTGTAGGTCTCGGCCTCCTTGAGCTGGACCGCCTCGGGCTTGGTGTCGCCGAGCGCCGTGCGGACGTGGACGGCGAGCTTGGTGGCGGCTCCCAGGACCGCGTCCTTGCCGGAGACCTCCTCGGTCTTGCCGGCGATGGAACTCCCGGTGAAGCCGTCGATGGCGTGGGCGCTCACCCTGTATCCGGTGCCCGCCTTCTCGGCGGTTCCGGCCACCACCACGTGGATCCCCTCCCGCTGGGCGATGAGGCGCGCGCGGGCCTCCCCGAGGCCGGTCCCCTCCAGCTTGAGCCGGTTGGCCGTGCCGAGCGCGGTGGACCGCTTGAAGGTGGTGATGAACGGGGCGCCCTCCAACGCGATGCCGATGGCCGGCTCGAGGGTGCCGTCGAAGACCTCCTCGCCGGTCTTGTTGTCGAAGTCGGCCACCAGCACCGTGCGCGGCGCGCCCTGCGCGATGGACCGCGGCCAGAGCTTCCAGGCCGCACCACCGGCGACGCCGAGCGCGGTGAGGATGCCGCCCAGCACGAGCACCATGGAGAGCTGACCCTTGCGGGCCATCCCGCTGGCGAGGTCGCGCTCCACCGCCAGCAACTCCTCCTGCACGGCGCGTGCGCTGGCGGGACGCCTGGCCGGATCCTTGGCGATGCAGCGCTCGACCAGCTTCCGCAGGCGGGGGGGGACGTGGGCGTGCTCGAGCTTCGGCTCCGGGCCGGGGTCGAGGACGGTGCTCCGGTCGGCGCGGACCTCGTAGGGGCGGCGCGCCGCCAGCATCTCGAACATCGTCACGCCCAGCGCGAAGACGTCGGTGCGCCCGTCCTGCGCCTCCCCCTTCCACTGCTCCGGGGCCATGTAGGCCGGGGTTCCGGACAGGCCGACGGGCTGCCCGAAGAAGTGGGCCAGGCCGAGGTCCATCACCTTCACGCCGCCCGACTGGGTGAGGAAGACGTTGCCGGGCTTGAGGTCGCGGTGCAGGAGCCCGGCTCCGTGGGCGTGGGCCAGCGCGCGGGCCACCTGGCCGCCCACGTGCACGGCCTCGTTCACCGAAAGTGGACCGCGGGCCAGCCGCGCGGCCAGCGTCTCGCCCCGGAGCAGCTCGAGGACCAGGTACGGGCCGGCCTCGCTCTGCCCGTAGTCGAAGATGGAGACGATGTTCTCGTGCTGGAGGCTGGCCGCCGACTCGGCCTCCTTGAGCAGCATGGCGTCGAGCTGCCGGGTCCGCACGCCGGGGCGCACCGCCTTGAAGGCCACCGAGCGCCCCAGGTCCTTGTCGCGGGCCTCGAAGACCACGCCGAAGCCGCCGCTGCCGATCTCCTTCACCATCTCGAAGCGCCCCACCACCATTCCGGGGGCGAGCTCCTTCGTGGCGCCGGCCTTCGCGAGCTGCTGGAGCAGGAGCGAGCGCCCCTCCGGAGCGGCCAGGATGCTCGCGAGCAGGTTCGCAATGGTGGCTTCGGCGCCTGGCCCTCCTCCACGGCCGGGCGATGCCTTCACGAACTGCTCCACGAGTGCAGAGCGGCCTTCGGCTCCGGGGGCACCCTGGGTGAGAAGGCGTGCGGCAAGGCTGGACATCTCGGTGCCGCCGTCCTCGTTGGCGGAGGCACGGGCGAATTGCTCGAGAATGGCCGACCGGCCTTCTGCGGCGGCCACGATCGACGTGAGAGCGCCGAGGACCTCTCGAAGGCCCCCTTCCGTCTCGAGCGGTCCGGAACTGGCGTCCTGGCTCAATTCGACCCTGCTCCCTTCGTCAGGAGGGAAATTACGTACCACCAGTGGCGTGGCGCCCACCATTCCGCGGCCGGTATTGAAGTTCGACCTCCCCGGGGCACGGGGTGGGCGGGACGCGACGGGCCTGTGGATTGATCTGCATCAAATCACGCCTCCGAGTCCGATGGCAATTCCGCGGCTGTCGATTGACCGGGGCAACCGATTCTTGGTCAAACGAGCAGCTGGTGCTGTGGAGAACCGTCCAACCCTTCATGACGGGAGCGGGAACGACTTGGCAAAGGGCCCTCACCGCGGACCCGGTGGAGAATCGGGAGACCACGCTCCCCTGACTCCCTCCGGGGGTCACGGCCCGCCTCGAGGAGCGGACGACTCGGCCGACGGCCGGTCGGAGCTCCTCGACCGGCTGGAAGGGGCGGTTCCAGCCGGCGGCGAAGGTGCAGGTGGCGACCCCACGCGGGTCGCCCCGCCATCCGTGATGGGCGCCGCAGAGGGACGCTCCGCACTTCTCGAGCACTTCGTTCGGGTCGCGGCATCCGGCACGCCCGATGCGGAGCAGTCGCGCATGCTGGTGGAGGCGCTCACCGCCATGGAGGCGGGAGCCGACGGACGCTCGGCGCTCCTCGAGCAACTCGCACGGGCCGTGCCGGGTGCGGGGGACGGCAGCGCCCCGCCCGAGACCGTCGCCAAGCTCGTGGCGAGCATGCTGGCCGTTCCGGAGGGGCGCTCGGCGCTCCTGCAGCAGCTCGCCCGGCCAGCGGCCGCTGCGAAGGCGCTCGCCCCAGGTGCGGTGGTCGGCCGCTTCGAGATGCTGAAGGAGATCGGCAGCGGCGGCTTCGGCGTGGTCTTCGAGGCCCGCGACCGGGACCTGGGCAGGTCCGTGGCCTTCAAGGCGGTCCGCCCCGGCGTCCGCACCCGCCAGCTCGACGCGATGCTCCTCAAGGAGGCCGAGTCGGCGGCCCACCTGCAGCACGAGAACATCGTCGCCATCTTCGACTACGGCCAGAGTGAGTTCGGCCCGTACCTGGTCCTCGAGCTGCTCCGGGGCGAGACCCTGGCGGCCAGGCTCTCGCGCGGCGCGATGCCGCCGGGCGAGGCCGTGCACGTGGGCGGCCAGGTGGCCCGGGCGCTGGCCCATGCGCACGGCGCCGGGCTGCTGCACCGGGACCTCAAGCCCGCCAACGTCTTCCTCACCCAGGCGGGTGGCGTGAAGGTCATGGACCTCGGCCTGGCCCACTTCTTCGGCCAGCCCACCGGGCTGTCCGGGACGCCGGCGTACATGGCGCCGGAGCAGTGGAAGGGGGAGGCCCAGGACGGCCGCACCGACGTCTTTGCACTGGGAGTGACGCTGTTCGAGATGCTGGCGGCCCGTCGCCCCTACGAGGTCCGTGACGACCGGAGCACGGTCCTCGACCCGGGACCCGAACCGGCGCTGGCGGCGCCCGGCGTGCCGACGCGCCTGAAGAGGCTGGTCGAGCGCTGCATCTCCAAGGACCCGGCCAGGCGTCCGGCCAGCGCGCGCGCCGTCCAGGAGGAGCTGCTCGTCGTGGAGCGGGCGCTCCAGGCCCGCCCGGGCCGGCGCACCATCCGCAACGTGGCGGTCGCCCTGGCCGCCCTTGTCGTCGCGGTGGCGGGCATCGCCTGGTGGCGCGTCTCCCGCCCTCCCAGCCAGCGAATCCCCATGGTCGTCGCCGACTTCGACGACAAGACCGGCGAGGCCGGGCTGGACGGACTCTCCTCCCTGCTCATCACGTCGCTCGAGCAGTCCCCGGTGCTGGAGGTGCTGCCGCGCTCCCGCATGCGCGACCTCCTGCGCGCCGGCGGCAAGGAGGGGGTGAAGCGGATCGACGAGGAGCTGGCCCGGGAGGTGAGCGGCCTGGCGGGCTCCAAGGCCCTGCTGCTGGCGACGCTCCACAAGTTCGGCGAGGTCTACGCCCTGGAGGTGAGGGCCGTCGAGCCAGGCACCGAGCGGCTGCTCTTCTCCCTCCAGGAGCAGGCGAGGGGCAAGGACTCCCTGCCCGAACTCATCGACCGGGTGTCGGCGGGGGTGCGACGCGGGCTCCACGAGGGATCCGCCACCATCAAGAAGGACTCGGTGCGCATCGCCGAGGCGGTCACGCCCAACGTCGACGCCTGGCAGCAGTACTTCAAGGGCATGGACTGCTACGAGGGGCTCGTCTACGCCGAGACCTATGGCGAGTGCCTGCCCTACTTCCAGAAGGCGCTGGCCATCGACCCGAACTTCGCGCTGGCCCACTTCCAGGTCGCCTACCTCTCCTTCTGGGACGGGCAGCCGCGCGCCGTCCAGAAGGCGGCGCTGGCGCCGGCGCTGCAGCACGTGGAAAGGTTGCCCGCCAAGGAGCGGCTGCGCGTGCGCGGCTGGGCCGCCTACCTCGACGGGCGGGACGCCGAGGCCAAGGCGCTCCTGCGCCAGGCGGCCGAGGCCGCGCCCGAGGACAAGGTGGCGTGGTACCTGGCCGCGGAGATCCCCTTCCACCGCGACGAGTTCGCCGAGGCCATCCCGCTCTTCGAGAAGGTCCACGAGCTGGAGCCCGTGTGGCTCACGCCGACCCAGCACCTCATCTTCGCCCTCGGGTCCACCGGCCAGGTCGAGCGGCTGCGCCCCATCGCGGCGCGGCTCGAGAAGCTCGGGAACAAGCCCGGGCCCCTCGTCGAGCTCTGCCAGGCCTACCTCTGGCTCGACCCGCCCAGGGCCATCCCCACCTGCGAGCGGGCCATCACCGCCGGTGCGGGGCCGGTGGGGAACGGCTTCCTCGCCATCGCGCTCCTCAACAGTGGCGAGCGCACCCGCCTCGAGGAGCAGCTCAAGAAGATGGGCGAGGGAGCCTCGGGCCGCACCTTCGAGTGGTACATGGGGATGCTGCTGCGCGGACAGGAGGGGCGCTGGGGGGAGGTGCTCCGCATCGCCAAGGCGGCGGGAGACCCGGACGACCTCTGGTTCCACAGCACGCACGCCGAGCAGCTGGTGGGGCTTGGAAACGCGGAGCGGGTCTGGCACGCCTCGGTCCGGGCGGCCGCGATCGATCCCTTCGGCGCCTCGCACCTCGCCGTCCACCTCGCCTACGCCGGCGACCTGCCGCACGCCGCCGAGCTGGCGCAGCACCTCCCGGTCGGCTCCCCGCGGGTCGCGGTCTACGAGGCGGTGAAGACCTGGCGGCAGGGGGACCTGGCCGGCGCCATCGAGAAGCTGCGCCCCCTGGCGGCGGCAAACCGGATGGGCGGCGACCCTTCGATCCCGTTCCCGCAGTACCTGCTCGGCGAGGCGCTGGCCGAGGCGGGGCGCGATGCGGAGGCGGTCGCGGCGCTCCAGGCCTTCGTGGCCATCCCTCTCCACTATCCCAGCTGGGAATATCCGAGAGCCCTCTACTACCTGGCGCGCTCGCAGCAGCGGCTCGGCCAGACGGCCGCGGCGAAGGAGACCATCGGGAAGCTGCTCCAGCTCTGGAAGCAGGCCGACCCCGAGCAGCCTCTCCTGGCCGACGCGCGGGCGCTGGGCAGCTCGCTCGGCGTGCGCTGATCCGGCGCGCAGCGCTCGAGCCGGCGGGACGATCTGTCCCGCGATCGCGTGACCCCTTCGTAATGTCCCAGATGGGGCGTCATTGACATGGGTCAATCATGTGGGCCATTGGCGCATGTCTTCATGCCTGGGAACACGAGCGCAAGATGTACGCGCAAGGGTTGCCGTACATTCTGGCAAGCGCCTAATTCACTCTTTCGGGGCAAATTTTCAGGGGAGCCGCTCATGAATCGTCGTACATGGCTGGGGGCTGTGGGTGTTGCGGTATCCCTGGCTCTGGCCGCGGGACCGGCCGGAGCGGGCGTCATGCCGAACGGGCTCATGCCCAACGGCCTCATGCCGAACGGACTGATGCCCAACGGCCTCATGCCGAACGGTCTGATGCCGAACGGCCTCATGCCGAACGGCCTCATGCCGAACGGGCTGATGCCCAACGGCCTCATGCCGAACGGGCTGATGCCGAATGGACTCATGCCGAACGGACTCATGCCGAACGGTCTGAGCTCCTACTCCATCGAAGGCGGGATGCTCGCGAACGTCGCCGGCGTGAACGTCTCCTTCGACCAGTGGTTCGCGATCGACCCGCCGACCCGGTCGGCCTTCATGAAGTACTTCGTCCGTTGCGCCTACGACGCCAAGACCGAGCTGAAGTACCGGCCGGCAGGCGCGCGGGTGGGCAGCACGGACGACGACCACTGGGACAACGACGACAGCGACGAGTGGCGGTCCGACCGCGAGCGCCGGAAGGACGGAGACGACGAGCACCACCACCACCGGGATGCCTCGGGCGCCGACGTCTACAAGTGGACCGGGTACTACGGCTTCGCGATGACGAGCCTCAAGGCCGGCCAGCAGATGACCACGGACGAGGCGAAGTGGATCTCCTCCTGCATGCTGGCCTTCGTGAACATGAAGGGGACGCACCAGTACATCTCGCTGCGCGGCAACCCGCCCAACATCGAGGCGCAGCAGGCGCTCGCGCCCACCCAGAACGAGCGGTGGATCATGGGCCAGGCCGTGTTCGGCGCCTTCTTCGCCGACCTGACCGCCCCGCAGCCGCTCAAGTACGTCTGCAGCCAGTCGAACGTCCAGAACCTCTTTTCGCACAAGGAGGACGTCGTCCTGGGGCGCAACTGCGACGTCGAGGCGTGCAGCTACGTCGACCCGGCCGGCGTGACCGTGCCCCTCCTCACCGAGCACGTCGGCTCCTGCTGGTACGCCGACAACGTCGGCCGCAATCCCTTCCTCGCGCGGAGTTGGGCGACGCCCGGGTACAACGGCCTCGAGCCCGTGGGGGTGTACCAGCCCCAGGTCTTCACCTTCGCGCCCCCCGAGCTGACGAGTGCCGGTGTGGTGCCCGAGAAGCTGCACCCGATCTTCGTCAACGGTCCCGAGACGGTCCGGACCTCGCCGGTGCGTGGGTCCGGCTACTGGGCCGGCGAGAGGGCCTTCAACACCGACGTGGCGGGCTGCGAGTCCACCCAGCTCGTCGGCTCGATGTCGTCCGCATCCAACCAGATCTGTGCGTCCGCCGATGCCTACTTCAAGACCCGCATCGACAACAACACGCAGGTGGCGCCGTGCGGCGACTACAAGCAGTGCCTGGGTGGCGCCCCCCCTGGCAGCGGGTACAACAACCAGGACGTGAGCTACAAGCTCGTGAACCTCCGCGACGGTCAGGCGGTCGACGTGGGCGTCCGCTTCACGGCCGATCTCGCCGACGGCCACATCTTCCAGTCCTCGGTCCTCTTCCCTCCGCTCCTTCCCGACATGGCTGAGCCCTTCACTGCCATCGTCCGCTACACCAAGCCGGTGACCGGCTCCGCCCACCTCTGGGTGACAGGGCCGGACGGGATCTGGCGCAACGTCACCGACATCGACCACGGCACCGGGCCGGACATCTGGACCGCGACGGGGACCGCTGCCGACGGGACGCCGGCCTGGGAGTGGATGCAGGTCTACCCCGCCTATCTCTCCCACGACCAGCAGACGTCCTCCTACCTCGGGCGCTACTGCTCCTCGAATGCCGACTGCACTCCGGGGCTGGGGCTCACCTGTGCCGAAACGGGATCCCCGATCTGCACCAAGGCCGCCGCCGTCGATCCCTCCGGCGTCATGAGCTGCGAGGGTGGCGCCCCTGGCCAGCTCAAGCCGTTCGACACGAGACCCGTCGACTACCTCCACCCGAAGCCCCCTCCGGTGTGCATCGAGCAGTGCACCGCCGACACGCAGTGCGGCCTTGCCGGCAAGTGCATGTCGGGCGAGTGCGTCCAGCCAGCCATCAAGGCCCGACTCTCCGGCGCCTACATGAGCGAGTCCTGCAATGGAGTCCAGCTCTTCAAGGCAGCGAACGAGCAGGGATCGTGCAGCAAGGTCTTCAAGACCATGCCGCCCAAGAGTGGCACCGTCTGCCCGAGGGAGTTCGAGGGCGCGCCGCAGTGCAGGGGCGCGCTCATCTGGACCAAGCGCAAGGGGGTCACGGGCTGGTTCTGCCGCGGTGGCGGAGAGGCGCTCTATCAGTGCATCGCCGCCGACGCGCCGGACTTCGACGCCGTGGCCTTCGTGCCCGGCAAGCCCTGGTGCGCGCCGGAGGGGGCGACGTCCTTCGTGGGCGTCTGCAAGTAGCGGCCTCGTCCAGCATCACGTCTTGAACATCGGGGGGCGCGGGCGATGTCGCTCGCGCCCCCCGATTCATAGGGACGGCCGACGCCCCTGATGGGGCTCATTGACGAAGGCTGGTCATGGATTGGTGCCGTACTTGTCCCTCGTCCTGTGGACAGTTCCATCTATTCAGGGGGGGGTTGACAATGGATCGTCGCAACTGGTGGGGAACGGTGGTCCTGGCCGCATTCCTGGCGCTGGGCGCGGTGCCGGCGAGCGCGGGGCTCATGCCCAACGGACTGATGCCGAACGGCCTCATGCCCAACGGACTGATGCCGAACGGCCTCATGCCCAATGGGCTGATGCCCAACGGGCTCATGCCGAACGGCCTCATGCCCAACGGACTGATGCCGAACGGTCTCATGCCAAACGGCCTGATGCCGAACGGGCTCATCTCCTACGCCATCTTCGGCGGGATGTACGCCTCCAACGGCACCACAAGCACCTCCTTCGACCAGTGGTTCGCGACCGATCCAGCCGCGCGGGACCACTTCATGAAGTACTTCGCCCGGTGCGCCTACGACGGGACGATGGAGGTGACCTACGTCGACCCGGGCAAGAAGTCCTGGCGCTGGCCGGGCGGAATCGGCTTCGCCATGACGAGCCTGAAGGCGAAGCAGCAGATGACCGTCGAGGAGAGCAAGTGGATTTCGAGTTGCCTCCTCGCCTTCATCAACATGAAGGGCTCGCACCAGTACATCTCGATCCGCGCGAGCCCGCCGAACGTGGAGGCCCAGCAGGCCCTCGCCCTCACCACCGGTGAACTGTGGACCATGAGCTACTCCCACGGCGCCTTCTTCGGGGATCTCTTCTCCGACGTGAAGAACCCGGCCAGGTACTCCTGTCGCCAGCACTCCGACGCCGCGGCGGGGATGCTGCTCGACACGCTCATCGGACGCTCCTGCGACGCCTACAGTTGCTACTGGACCAACCCGGCCACCAACGTCTCGGAGGAGGTGATCGGGAACGCGCTCTGGTGCGGGAGGGAGTGGATCGAGCGGAGGGGCGAGGTCATGAACCCGCTCTACTCGGCGTCGGTCTTCACGTTCCCGGTTCCGGGGACGTTTCTCTCCCCCCTGGGGCCGCCGGTGGACTACCACCCCGTCTTCGTGAACGGAGTCCAGACCGTGGAGCTCGAGAATCCCCCGATTCCCGGATGGTCCTCGGGCCGCACCTACGGCGTTCACGACCTTCCCGGATGCACTCCCGACCCAGGGGTGATTTGCGAAAAGGTCCCGGGAGCCGTATCCGGCATCGGGGGCGCCGCGGCAGCCGGGGTCATCACTCCGGACGGATCGGTCCCGTTCGACGCAAGCCAGACCAGCTACTGTGCGAGCGACGGAGCATGCTCCTACGGCACGAACGTCTACAACGGCTGGAAGCTCACCGGGATGAAGCTCACGGGGATCCGGAGCGGGCAGGCTCTGGAGGCGGTCATGCGCTACACCGGCCAGGCTCCCACGTCGAACGGCGGGTCCCTGGGCACGGTGCCGCAGTTCCCGCTCGACCCCGACATGCACGAGGCCTTCACGGCGCTCATCCGGTACTCGAACTGCCGCACCACGCCGGCATCGGCTTCCATCTCGGTGAGCGGGCCCAGCGGCATGGGAGCTCCCGTCGGCTCGGGGATCTGGCCGTCGACGATCCCGGACGGCGCCCCGGCATGCGCCACCGGGGAGAACTTCACCTGGCTCCAGGTCTACCCGGTGTACGGAATGAAGGACGACACAGGGGTTGCGAGCATCGGTGCCAGGCCCACGCTCAAGGTCGCGCTCGCCGGAGCCACCCAGGGCGAGTCCTGCACCGGCGCGAAGATCTTCAAGGGTGACGGCGAGACCGGGACGTGCGCCTTGAAGGCCGTCTACTTCGACTGGAAGCGGCTCAAGGTGATGTGCCGCGAGAGCGGGGAGAGCAAGCCCGTCTGCCGCGGCGACCTCATCCTCGACTATCGCGGCGGCAAGTGGGGCTGGTTCTGCGCGTACGGCGGCAAGGCCATCTCGGCCTGCACCGGCGCCGACGCGCCCGACCTCGACGCCGTTGCCTTCGTGCCCGGCAAGCCCTGGTGCGCGCCTGAAGGGGCCACCTCGTTCCTGGGCGTCTGCAAGTAGCGGCCTCATCCGGCATCACGTCTTGAACATCGGGGGGCGCGGGCGATGTCGCTCGCGCCCCCCGATTCATTGGGGCCGCCGACGCCCCTGATGGGGCTCGTTGACGTGGGTCAATCAGGGATGGAGGTCGTACTTGTCCCCCCTTTGTGGACGGCGCACGCGCAGGAAGTTCGCGAACCGCCGCGCAGGATTTTCGAACAGGTTGGGCGACACCGATTCGCATCCATCCATTCAAAGGGGACTGACCATGAATCGTCGCACCTGGTGGGGAACGGTGGTCCTGGCGGCATTCCTGGCGCTGGGTGCGGTACCGGCGAGCGCGGGCGTCATGCCGAATGGCCTGATGCCCAACGGGCTCATGCCCAACGGACTCATGCCGAATGGGCTCATGCCGAACGGCCTGATGCCGAACGGACTCATGCCCAATGGCCTGATGCCGAACGGACTCATGCCCAATGGCCTGATGCCGAACGGACTCATGCCCAATGGCCTGATGCCGAACGGACTCATGCCGAACGGGCTCAACTCCTACTCCATCGAAGGCGGCATGCTCGCGAACGTCGCTGGCGTGAACATCTCCTTCGACCAGTGGTTCGCGAGGGACCCGGCGGCGCGCTCCGGTTTCATGAACTACTTCGTCCGTTGTGCCTACGACGCCACCGTGGAGGTGAAGTATCGGCCTGCCGGTGCGACGACGAGCAGCGACGACGACGACGAGGAGAGCGAGGACGGAGACATCAAGCGTGGCGGCGAGAAGCGCCATCGCGGCGGCGACGACGAGCACCGTCACCACCGTGACGCCTCGGGGGCCGCGGTCTACAAGTGGATTGGCCACTACGGCCTCGCGATGACGAGCCTCAAGGCCAAGCAGCAGATGACTCCGGACGAGGCGAAGTGGATCTCCTCCTGCATGCTGGCCTTCGTGAACATGAAGGGAACCCATCAGTACATCTCGCTTCGCGGCAACCCGCCCAACCCCGAGGCGCAGGCGGCTCTCGCGCCCGGCCCGAACGAGCGGTGGATCATGGGGCGGCTGATCTTCGGCGCCTTCTTCGCCGACCTGACGGCACCCGAACCCCTGAAGTACGTCTGCACGCAGCAGAACGTGCAGAACGTCTACTCGCACAAGGAGGACGTCGTCCTCGGGCGAAACTGCGACGTCGAGCCTTGCAGCTACACCGACCCGAGAGGCGATACCATCCCCTTGCTCACCGAGCACGTCGGTTCCTGTTGGTACGCGGACAGCGTGGGGCTCAACGTCAACCTCCAGCGCCAGTATTCGAACTGGCTGGGGCAGGAGCCTGTCGGCATGTATCGGTGGAACTACCGTTACTGGCCCGGTCAGGCAACTGGGGCGCCGGAGCCGGATTGGCTCCACCCCATCTTCGTCAACGGTCCCGAGCTGGCCAGGGCCTCGCCCGTGCGCAGGAGCGGTTACTCGATCGGCGAATCGAGTTTCAACACGGACGTGGCGGGATGCGAGAGCACCCAGATTGCGGGTTCCTCGGGAGCCACGCCTTCCAACCAGATCTGCGGGCCGGAGGACGCCCACTTCACCATTCCGATCGACAATTCGACCCAGGTCGCATCGTGCGGTCCCTACACCGAGTGCCTGGGAGGCGCGCCCCCGGGCAGCGGCTACAACAACGCCGACGTCAGCCAGAAGCTGACGTTGCTCCAGGACGGCCAGGCGGTCGATCTCGGGGCTCGCTTCGTGACGGATCTCGACACCCAGATCTGGCAGTCCCACCCCTTGTTCGCGCCGCTCCTCCCCGACATGGCGGAGCCCTTCACCGCCATCGTCCGCTACTCCAAGCCGCGGGATGGCTCCGCCCACCTCTGGGTCACTAGACAGGATGGCTCCTGGCGCGACGTCACGAACATCGACACGGGAACCGGTCCAGACATCTGGGCTGCAACCGGTACGACCGCCTCCGGTACGCCCGCCTGGGAGTGGATGCAGGTCTATCCCGCCTACCTCTCCTACGACCGGCAGACATCGGCCAGCCTCGGGCGCCACTGCAAGACGATCAGGGATTGTGCCGATGGCCTGCGGCTCGACTGCACGTTCAACACGTGTGTCAAGAAGGCCATCGTCGACCCCACCAACGTGAACCCACCGGTCTGCGAAGGCGGCAGCCCCGGACAGTTGAAGATGTACGAGGCGCGCGCCGTCAACTGGAGCGACCCGAACGTGACCCCGTCGTGCATCGAGCAGTGCTTCACCGACGACCAATGCGGTTCCGGCGGAACGTGCATGTCGGGCCAGTGCGTGCAGCCGGCCATCAAGGTTCGCCTCTCCGGAGCGGCGATGAGCGAGTCTTGCACGGGTCCCCAACTCTTCAAGGCCGCAAACGAGCAGGGCTCGTGCAGCAAGGTGTTCCCATTCATGTCGCCCAAGAACGGCACGGTTTGCCCGAAGGAGTTCGAGGGCGCGCCGAAGTGCCGGGGAGCACTGGTCTGGACCAAGCGCAAGGGCGTTACGGGCTGGTTCTGCCGCGGCGGCGGCGAGGCGCTCTACCAGTGCATCGCCGACGACGCGCCGGACCTCGACGCCGCTGCCTTCGTGCCCGGCAAGCCTTGGTGCGCGCCGGAGGGGGCCACCTCGTTCGTCGGCGTCTGCAAGTAGTGGTTGGGCCGTCCCTCGAAGGACTCGAATCCATCACCCGGGGAAGCCGGTGAGGAGGACGTCATGAACACACGGAAGGCGCGGCTGGCAGTCGTGGTTTGCCTGGGGCTGGCGGCAGGATCGGCGAGCGCGGGACTCATACCCAACGGCCTGATGCCCAATGGGCTCATGCCGAACGGCCTGATGCCGAACGGACTCATGCCCAATGGCCTGATGCCGAACGGACTCATGCCAAATGGTTTGATGCCGAACGGACTCATGCCCAACGGACTGATGCCGAACGGACTCATGCCCAATGGGTTGATGCCAAACGGGCTCACGTCCTATTCCATCTACGGCGGCATGTTCGCGGTCGTGGACGGCAAGAACGTGACCTTCTCCGAGTGGTTCGCCGTCGATCCCGCGGCGCGCTCCGACTTCATGAAATACTTCGTGCGCTGCGCCTACGGGCCCGGCGTCGAGGTCTCCTTCCGGTCCCACACCCCGGCGCCCCACGACGTCTCGTCCAAGGAGGACTTCGCCGAGGGCGACGGGGAGCGGCACGACCGTCACCGGGACGACTCCGAGGGGCGCGACCACCCGACGTACCGCTGGCCAGGCTTCTTCGGGCTCGCCCAGACCAGCCTCGAGGCCAAGACCCAGATGACGACGGACGAGGCCAAGTGGGTCTCGAGCTGCCTGCTCGCCTTCGTCAACACCAAGGGGACGCACCAGTACCTGTCGCTCCAGCTCCTCCCCGGCGTCCAGGCGCCCAGCGCGGCGGCCGCCGCCGCGCTGACGGCCACGCCGGCCGAGGCGAGGACGATGAGATGGGCCTACGGCCAGTTCATGGCCGATCTCGCTGGTCCGGCTCCGACCCGGTACGCGTGCTATCGGGGCGTCCAGTTTCCCTACTTTCCCCAGATCGAGAACGTGCTCGGCCGCACCTGCGACACCACGCCGTGCACCTACGTGGATCCGGCCGGCCAGACGCAGAACATCCTGACGGGGTTCTGGGACAAGTGTGCCTTTCCGGAGAGCGACAACATCGTCATCGGAAGCGAGACGTATCATGCGATCGCGGTGTACGGGCCGGAGGTGGGGGAGTTCGAGGACACCTACGCGACCGGACGGGACGTCGTCTTCAGGCTGAGCACGGAAATGCTGGACGTTGCGACCTGCTGGGGAGGGAAATGGCCAAACGGCCGTCCATACCTGGAATGGTGCACCGCCGACGAGCAACATTTCACGAAGCTGATCGATCCCTCGCAGCGCGCGACGTGCCTGAACAGGGAGTGCCTGGGCTCTGGTGACACGACGTACACCCCGAAGAGCGAGAAGCTCGTCGGCCTAGTCGACGGCCAGGCGGTCGATGCCCAGATGCAGATCGGCGACAGCACGCTTCCCATGGATCCGGACCAGGACTTCACGGCCATCATTCGCTACACCAAGGACAGGACCGGATCGGCCAACATCTGGACGAGCGACAAGGGCGGCGCCTGGCGGGACGCCACCGCCTTCGGCGATGGAAGCGGGCCAGACATCTGGAAGTCCACCGGGACGAGCGACCAGTTCGAGTGGATGCAGGTCTACCCCGTGTACGCGGTCCCCGACATCCTCGCGTTCAGCCCGGGGTTCCAGGTGCTCAAGGTCCGGGTCTCCGGTGCTTCCCTGAGCGAGTCCTGCACCGGCGCCCCGCTCTTCAAGGGGGCGAACGAGCAGGGATTCTGCGACAAGGTCTTCCCTGCCGGCCATCCCCGGAACAACACGGTGTGTCCGAAGGAGTTCGAGCGGGCTCCGACCTGCCTGGGCAAGCTCGTCTGGCAGAAGAAGCACGGCGCCTGGGGCTGGTACTGTCGCGGGGGCGGCGAGGCGCTCTTCGCCTGCACCGCCGCCGACGCCCCCGATCTCGACGCGGTCAGCTTCATCTCCGGCAAGCCCTGGTGCATGCCGGAGGGGGCGACGTCCTTCGTCGGCGTCTGCAAGTAGAGCCAGCGTCGATCGGTCAGGTCGAAACACCAGGGGTCGCGGGCGATTCCGCTCGCGCCCCCTTCGCCACGTACACCGCGGCGGCGAGGTCCCCGGTCACGTTGACCGTCGTCCTCGCCATGTCGAGGAAGCGATCGACCCCCAGGATGAGCCCCAGCCCCTCCAGCGGGATGCCGTACATCTGCAGGATCATCGCCACCACCGGGATCGATCCCGCCGGCACCCCCGCCGTCCCGATGCCCGCCAGGATGCAGATCCCCATCACTCCCAGCTGATCCCACAGGCCGAGCGGCACCCCGAAGAGCTGGGCCAGGAAGAGCACCGTTACCCCCTCGAAGAGCGCCGTCCCGTTCTGGTTCATGGCCGACCCCGCGGTGAGCACGAAGCGCGACACCGCCGGCGGCAGGTGCAAGTCCTCCTCCGCCACCCGCAACGCGGTCGGCAGCGTCGCCGACGAGGAGGCCGTCGAGAACGCGGTCACCATCGCCACCCGTGACCCGGAGAAGAACGCCCGCGGGCTCATCCCGCCCAGGAACCAGACCGACGCGGAGTAGACGACCCCCATCTGCAACGCGAGTCCCAGCAGCACCACCCCCACGTACGCGGCGAGCTGCGCCAGCACGCCCGCGCCGAGCCTCGCCGTCATCGAGAAGAGCAGCGCCGCCACGCCGACGGGCGCCACCCGGAGCACGAGCCCGATGAGCTTCATCGAGACCTCGTAGAGCCCCTCGATGGCCTCCCGCAGCCGCGCCGTAGCCTCGGTGCGCACCAGCGCGATCCCCACACCGAAGAAGAGCGAGAAGAAGATGAGCCCGATCATGTCGCCGTCGGCGGCGGCCTTCACCGGATTCATGGGGACGATGCCCACCAGGCTGAACGACCCCGCGCCGGGCTTGATGGCGGTCCCCTGGCGGGCCAGCTCGAGCAGGGCAGGGGAGGCGCCGCGTCCCGGACCGATCACGTCCACGAGCACCATGCCGATGACCACTGCGATGGACGAGACCACCACCGTGTAGCCGAGCATCCGCAACCCCATCCGCCCCAGCTCCTCCAGTTCCAGGCCGGCCACGCCCACCACCAGCGCCGAGAAGAGCACCGGGACCACCAGCATGAAGAGCAGCCGCAGGAAGATCTGCCCCACCGGCTGCGCCAGGTGGACGAGGGTCCACTCCAGCCAGGGAGCACCCCCTCCGAGGGCGTTGGCGGCGAGCCCGGCCGCGCTGCCCACCACGATGGCCACGAGCATCTTCCTTGGTGCTGGCATGGCCCGACTTTACACGGACGTGGTAGACCGGAGCGGTCCGCACGCGACGGGGGATCCCTGACCGCCACGACCGAAGCCGCGCCCGCCCCGCCCAACCTGCCCAAGCCCACGCTCGTGCTGATCGGCGGCTCCGGCTTCCTGGGGCGGCAGATGAGCGCCACGCTCCGCGACCGCTACGACATCCACGTCCTGGCCCGCCGCACCGAGCGGGCCGTCGGCTTCACGCCCCACCGCGACGTCCACTGGACCCAGGTGGACATCGGCGATCGGCCCTGGCTGGCCCACGCCTTCGAGAAGCTGCGCGACCTGCCCCGCCCCCTGCACGTCGTCCACCTGGCCGCCCACTACGACTTCACCGGCAAGAACCACCCGGAGTACCAGCGCACCAACATCGACGGGTTGCGCAACGTGCTCGAGCTCTGCAAGGAGCTGCGCCCCGACTCCTTCGTCTTCGCGAGCTCGCTCGCCGCCTGCGCCTTCCCGCCCCCGGGGAAGGCCCTCAACGAGGAGAGCCCGCCCGACGGCGACCACATCTACGCCGCCACCAAGCGGATCGGCGAGGGGATGGTGCGCGAGTACCAGCAGCACTTCCCCACCGTCATCGTGCGCATGGCGGCGCTCTTCTCCGACTGGTGCGAGTACCCGCCGCTCTACTTCTTCCTGCGAACCTGGCTGTCCAACGCCTGGAACCGCAACGTCCTGGGAGGCCACGGCGACTCGGCCATCCCCTACCTCCACGTCCGCTGCGCGGTGCGGTTCTACGAGCGGATCCTCGAGGCGCTCCCGGCCCTCTCGCCGTCGGAGGTGGTGATCTGCTCGCCGGACGGGTCCATCTCCCACCGGGACACCTTCGAGGCCGCCACCGCCTCCTGGTTCGGGCGCGCCCTGCACGCGTTCGGGACCGCCAAGGTCGTCGCCCGGATCGGCCTGTGGGTCATGGAGCAGACGGGGCGGTTCCGCGCCGAGCCTCCCTTCGAGCGTTCCTGGATGGGGCGCTACATCGACCTCAGGCTCGAGACCGACGGCCACCGCACCCGGGAGAAGATCGGCTGGTCGCCCAACCCGCGCCTCTTCCTCCTTCGGCGCATCCCCTTCCTCCTCGAGAACCTGCGCTCCGACCCGCTCGGGTGGCACGCCCGCAACCTGGCGGCCATCGACTCCATGCGCGTGGAGCCGAACCTGGCCCTCTACCACCTGCTCCACGAGCACGACGAGGAGATGATCCGGATCTCCACCGCGCGCTTCCTCGACCCCAAGGACGGGGTGCTGCTCCACCACTACCAGGAGATGGACCCGGAGGAGCTGCACTGGGCCAAGCGGCAGCTCTTCCTCCAGTTCCGCAACGCCATCCGCACCGACGACCGGACCGTCTTCCGCTCCTACTGCCGCGAGCTGGCGGCGCGCCGCCACGCCCACGACTTCACCGAGGGCGAGGTCTGCGCGGCCATGGAGCTGGAGCGCCAGGTGGTGCTCTCGACCCTGCGGGCCGACCCCCGGACCACCAAGCTCATCCGCGACGTGAACGAGCGGGTGGTCTCCACCTTCGCCGCCGGGATCGACGAGATCCAGGACGTCTTCGAGGAGCTGGACGGCTTCCACCCCGAGGGCGTCAGCGACGGGCAGTCGATCTGGCCAGCCAACCAGCCGAAAGCCCCATGAGGGCGTCCCCCGCCGCCGAGAAGGGGATGGCCCACCCCGGCGCGCCCCCGAAATAGGACGCGGCCAGGAAGACCGCGGCGATCGACTTGGCGGTGACGAGCAGGGCCACGCTGCCGCGCCGCAGGTCGATGAGGTAGCCCGTCGCCAGCACCAGGTGGAACACCCCGGCCTGACGGGCCAGGAAGAGCGGGTGCACCGGGCCGAACCCGGCGAAGGACGTGGCCCACTCCGGGAAGGCGGTGAGCGCGATCCCCACCGCCGCGCTGTGGGCGGCGACGAGGATCACCACGAGCCGCAGGAGCGGCGGGACCGCGGGGCTGGCCGGACTCAGAGCGCCTTCACCTTGGCGACCTCGTTCCCGCTGGCGTCGTGGACGTGGACGGCGCAGGCGAGGCACGGGTCGAAGGAGTGGATGGTCCGCAGGGCCTCGAGGGGCTTCTCGGACTGGGCGATGGGGTTGCCCACCAGCGAGGCCTCGTACGGGCCGGCCTGATCCTTGGCGTCGCGCGGGCCGGCGTTCCAGGTGGAGGGGACCACCGCCTGGTAGTTCTTGATCTTGCCGTTCTCGATGACCACCCAGTGGGAGAGCACGCCGCGCGGCGCCTCGTGGACGCCGTAGCCCTTCACCGTCCCGGAGGGGAACTTGGGCTCGACGTAGACCGCCGTGTCGCCCTTGCCCACGTTGGCGGCCAGGAGCCCCCAGTGCTTGAGCACGATCTCGGAGAGCGCCGCGGCCCGGATGGACCGGGCGGCGATGCGCCCCAGCGTGGAGTGGAGCACCGCCGGGGTGAGCTTGGCGCCGGCCACCTTGCCGGCGATGGCCAGGCACTTGTTCGACCAGCGCTGGATGCGCTCGTCACCCAGCGCGTAGCCGACCAGCACCTGGGCCAGCGGCCCCACCTGCATGGGCTTGCCGTCGAAGCGGGGCGCCTTCACCCAGGAGTACTTCTT
The DNA here is from genome assembly GCA_903874275.1 of uncultured Anaeromyxobacter sp. Classification (GTDB taxonomy): domain Bacteria; phylum Myxococcota; class Myxococcia; order Myxococcales; family Anaeromyxobacteraceae; genus CAIOAK01. Next base: position 11,040 of record CAIQRS010000107.1, on the reverse strand, counting down.
GTCCGGATCCCAGGCGTTGTACTTGGGGTCGGTGGTCTGGTCGTAGGGGTGCTTCTGCCAGTCGCCGTCGTAGTAGGACCGCGCGATGCTCTCGGTGACGTTCTTCTCGAAGTACTCGTCCTTCCAGGACTTGATGGCCCTCACCGTGGAGAGGTCGCCGTTCATGATGGTGCCGCCCGGCAGGTCGAACTGGGTGGCCGCGGCGTCGGTGGGCAGGTCGGGGACGGCCATGTAGTTCTTCACCCCGGCCCCGTAGCCCAGCCACTCGGGGTACATGCCGCCGATGGCCGCCACGTCCGGGAAGTACACCTTCTGGACGAAATCCACCACCGACTCGAGCTGCGACCGGATCTCGAACAGCTTGTTCATGTTGAGCGGCGAGGCGGCGTCCAGGTTGATGGCGTTGGCCACGCCGCCCACCGCCAGGTTCTGGATGTTGGGCGTCTTCGATCCCAGGATGGCCACCGCCTTCAGGGCGGAGCGCTGGAAGTCGAGGGCCTGGAGGTAGTGGGCCACCGCGAGGAGGTTCACCTCCGGCGAGAGCTTCATGGCCGGGTGGCCCCAGTAGCCGTTGGAGAAGATGCCCAGCTGGCCGCGGGCCACGAACTGCTTGAGCCGCTCCTGGACGGCCCTGAACTCCTGCACGCTGTTGCCGGGCCACTCGGAGAGCGACTGGGCGATGGCAGCGGACTTGGCCGGGTCGGCCTTGAGGGCCGAGACCACGTCCACCCAGTCGAGCGCGCACAGCTGGTAGAAGTGGACGATGTGATCGTGCAGGGCGTGGGCCGAGATGATCAGGTTGCGGATGAGCTGGGCGTTGAGCGGAATTTCCAGATTGAGCGCGTTCTCCACGGCGCGCACCGACGCCACCGAGTGGACGGTGGTGCAGACGCCGCAGATGCGCTGGGTGAAGATCCAGGCTTCGCGGGGGTCGCGCCCCTGCAGGATGGTCTCGATGCCGCGCCACATGGTGCCGCTCGACCAGGCCTTGCCGATCTTGCCGCCGTCGACCTCGAAGTCGACGCGGAGGTGCCCCTCGATGCGGGTGACGGGGTCGATGGTGATTCGCTTGCTCATGGAGAACCTCTAGCGGCTCGGGGCAGGGGTTGCGCTCGGCAGGACGGGGAAACGCCGGACGACGAACAGGTAGATCATCACCTGCATGGCCACGAAGCCGGCGGTGACCAGGATCTCCAGGACGGACGGGAAGTAGCTCCAGCCCGGGCCCGGATCGTAGGCGAGGATGTAGGTGTTGAAGCGGTAGAGGACGCCCCCGGCCATGATGGCGAAGGCGGCCCCGAACTGGGTCGAGGCGCGCTCCCGGGCGTTCTTCCCGAGCAGCACGATCCCCGGCACGAGCAGGAGCAGGTTCTCCAGCCAGAACCAGGCCGCGTACTTGTTCGCGACGAACGCGGCGGGGAGGCTCCCCCGCAGCACGAGATTTCCGAAGCGCAGGACGAGGAAGAAGAGGATCAGCCAGCCCATGACGGGGGCCAGCGATCCGAGCAGGCGGGTGTCGCTGCGGCGCCCGAAGCCGTTGGTGGAGACGGTGGTCTCGCCGATCACCGCGGCGTAGCCCAGGAAGAGGCAGTTGACCAGGAAGAGCAGCGGCAGCAGCGGGGAGAACCAGAGCGGGTGCATCTTGGAGTACGGCAGCATCATCACCGTGCCCAGCGACGACTGGTGCATGGTCGGGAGCAGGATGCCGAGCGCGATGATCCAGGGGAGCGCCTTGTCGAGCTTCGGGCCGGCCGACTCGGCGAAGGTGCGCTGCCCGGGGGTGCCCGAGGAGCGCCAGCGCTCGAGGACCGACGGGGAGAACTCGATCCAGATCACCATCACGTAGGTCATCACGCAGAGCGCGACCTCGAGCAGCGCCGAGTCGAAGTTCCACCAGGAGACGTAGGTGGGGATCTTCCACATTCCCCAGTAGCGGCCGACGTCCACGACGATCGAGAGCGCCGCGAAGGAGTAGCCGAGCGCGCCGGTGAGCAGCGCCGGGCGCACCAGCGGGTGGTACTTCCCGCGGTTGGCCACGTAGACCAGGAGGGCCATGGCGTAGCCGCCGCAGCCCAGCGCGGTGCCCACCACCACGTCGAGGGCGATCCAGATGCCCCAGGCGTAGCCGTCGGTCATGCCGCTGGCCGCGCCCAGCCCCTGGCCGAAGCGGACCACCAGCGCCGCCGCGCCGACGAGCGCGACGAGCGCCATGAGGTTGAAGAACGGGGTGGTGAGCTTGCCGCCCACCGGAGTGGCCGTGGCGTGGCTCATGGCTTCTTCTCCTCGTCCTTGCCGCCCCGGGTGTTCTTCCAGACGGCGAAGCCGATGGCGGCGTAGAGGGCGACCGGCGCGATCATCTTGTTGTAGAGGCCGTGCTGGACGGAGGTGGAGAGGTGGGGCTGCGGGGTCGTGTCGAGCTTCGGGAGGCCGAGCGTCTCGAAGGGAACGTCGGCCGCGGTGAGGTAGAGGCACTGCGTCCCGCCGGCCTCGGTCTCGCCGTAGATGCGGGCCAGGTACTTGCCCGGGGAGGCGGCCTGCCGGCGCCTGGCCTCGGCCATGAGGTCGGTCACCTTGCCGGAGATCACCGCCTGGCGGGGGCAGACCTCCGAGCAGGCGCAGCCCTCCTTGCGGTGACGGCACATCTCGCACTTCACCATGATGGGGATGGCCTTCGACCACTGGAACTTGGGGACGTTGAAGGGGCAGGCGATCTGGCAGTAGCGGTCGCCCAGGCAGCGGCTCTGGTCGTAGGTGATGACGCCGCCCGGACCCTTCTGGTACGCCTTGATCATGCAGGCGCTCACGCAGGCCGGGTCGAGGCACTGCATGCACTGCCGCTTCATGAAGGCGAAGCGGTCGCCCTGGGTGGCCACCTGGATGACCGTCTTGGTGGTGGCGTTCAGGTCGTCGGGCGCGTCGTAGGGGGCGCCGTTGATGGTCAGGGCGTCCACCGGCAGCTCGTTGGCCTGCTTGCACTTGGTGACGCAGGCGCGGCACCCGATGCAGAGCGTCGAGTCGTAGAGGAGCCCGATGTCGCCGGGCTGACGGCCGCGCGCCTCGCTCTCGGCGCTGGCCTCGGCGGTCGCGGGTGCGGCGGTGGCGGCCGCGACGCCGGCCACGGCCGCGCCCTGGAGGAGCTGGCGGCGAGTGATGTCGGTCATGTCACTTCTCCTCTCCGCCGTCCTTCTCGGGGGGCTGCTGGCCCAGCTTGCGGGACATGACGACACCCGCGCCGATCGCCGCTCCGATGGCCACGCCGGCGATGCCCGTGGCCACCGGGCTCACCTCGCCGTGCTTGGCGTTCACCGAGGGATACATGCCCGGGGGACCGAGCTGCTCCGGCTCGACGGTCTGGAACATGGGCACCCGGAAGGCCAGCTCCTTCTCGGTGCAGCCGAAGCACTGGGCGCCGATGCCGATGGGCCAGGCGCCGATGACCTCCCCGAAGTGGAGCAGCGAGCAGTTGGCGTGGGTGCGCGGCCCCTTGCAGCCCATCTTGTAGAGGCACCAGCCCTGCCGCGAGCCCTCGTCGCCGTAGCGCTGCGCGAAGCGGCCGGCGTCGAAGTGGGCGCGGCGCGGGCAGTCGTCGTGGATGACCCGGCTGTAGGCGAACTTGGGGCGGGCCTTGGCGTCGAGCTCGGGCAGCGTCCCGAAGGTGGCGTACTGCAGCACCACGCCGAGCAGGTTGTAGGGGTTGGCCGGACAGCCGGGGATGGTGACGACCGTCTTGCCCTTCAGGATGTCGCCCGCGCCGGAGGCGCCGGTGGGGTTCGGGTCGGCGGACGGGATGCCGCCCCAGGAGGCGCAGGAGCCGATGGCGATGATGGCGCCGGCGTGGCTGGCCGTCTCCTTCAGCATGTCGAGGGCGGTGCGGTCGCCGATCCGGCAGAAGTTGCCGTTGTCCTTCACCGGGATGGCGCCCTCCACCACCAGCACGAACTTGCCGTCGTTTTCCTTGATGGCCTCGGCGAGCGTCTTCTCGGCCTGGTGCCCGGCCGCCGCCATGAGGGTCTCGTGGTAGTCGAGCGAGATCAGATCGAGGATCAACTCGCCCGCGCCGGGGTGGCTGGTGCGCAACAGTGACTCGGTGCAGCCGGTGCACTCCTGGAACTGGAGCCAGATGACCGAAGGCTTCTTCGGCAGGGCCGCCCGGGCGGCCATCTTCTCCGCGGCCGAGGCGGGAAGGCCCACGGCAGCGGCGGCCAGGGAGCAGATCTTCAGGAAGTCGCGGCGGCCGACCCCCGAGGCGATCGCGGCGGCGGCGCTGGTGAGGTTGGAGACTTGAAGGGCATCGCGGTCCATGTGGACACCTCCGGAAGGTGCCCCAGGGTGAACGATGCACCCCCCGGATTTCCTTGAGCCCGGTCATTTATCCGAAAAAAGTGCGCGCAAAGGCTGCAAAAAGAACCTTGCTGGGTACCCACTTGCGGAGCGCCCGGCGGAGGCACATGATCCCCTCGTAGCACTCCTGCAGCACTCACCATGAGGAGGTTGAGATAGCGGAACCGTCGAACCAGACGACAGATTCGCATTCTCCACCGGCGTGAAGCCGGACAGGCGCCCGCCCAAGGGAGCCAAACAGGAAGCGCAGGATCGAAGAGGCCCCGAGGGGCCTCTTCCCATGTCCCGGCCATGGCGCTTCGCCTAGAATCCCCCGATGATCAAGCCCCTCACCGTCTCCGCCCTCGCGGTGGCCCTCCTCGGGTGCGCCACGCCTCCCAAGCCGGCCGCGCCCCCCGTCCCCATGACGGAACCGCCGTCGGGCGGACCGGGCGAGTTCAGCCCGAAGGGTGAGGTGACCTGGAAGGACCTCACCGGGGTCAGCCCGCCACGGCGGGTCGCCTTCGACGACTGGCGCGTCCAGGGACCGAGCGCCTCGCTCACCCGCTCCTCCGACGGCCGCTGGGTCGGGAGGGTGCGGGGGAAGGACGTCGCCTTCACCGCCGTTTCCGGGAAGATCTCCGGAGGCGACACCGACCTCGCCGTGACCATGGGTGACAAGGAGGCCATCGTCGTCGAGGGGCTGTGGGGCGGGAAGCGGGTCCGGCTCGTGCTCGCCAAGGACCGGATCAGCGGAGCCCTCCCCGGCGGGCCGATCGACATGACCGACATGGGCACCGGGATGTTCAACAGCTACCAGGGCATGCTGCAGATCTCCGGGCCGCCCGACATGCCCCAGATCGCCATCGCCCTGCTCGACGCGATGGTCCGGTAGGCGGGATGGCGTCGCCTCGCCCCACCGCCCGCGCCGCCGCCCTGGGGCGCCCGGCCACCGACCCAGGATGTTCGGGGTGCGCCCACCTCGTCACGCTGCGTGCGCTGCGGCGCGCCGGGGTCGAGGTGCAGGGAGCGATCGGCTGCGAGGAAGGGGAGGCGAGGGCGTTCGTCCCGGGCCACGGTCGCTGGGGCGCGGTGACCGGCGTGGCCCGCCTGCTCCGGGAGGGCGCGCCCGCGCTGCTCGCCGAGGCGGCCCGGGCCGGGGCGGGGCTCCTCCTGCTCGCCGACCGGGTCGCACCGGTGCGCTCGCTGCGCATCGAGGAGGAGCTGGCCCGGGCCGGGGTGCGCCACGTCTGGATGGACCTCGAGGACGCCGCCGCGGCCGAGGCGCTGGTCCGCGAGGTGCTGGACGATCCGGGGCGGGTGATCGTGGCCCTGGCCCGCTGCGTGCGCGGCCTGCCCCACGCCGCCCCGCTCGCCGTGGAGGCCTCCCTCTGCAACCGCTGCGGCTCCTGCCTCACGCTGGCCTGCCCGGCCCTCTCCGACGGGGAGGAGACGACGGTGGTGGACCCGGCCATCTGCACGGGGTGCGGACGCTGCGCGCCACTTTGCCGGTCCCGCGCACTCGGCGCGCCCGGGCCGGTGTAGTCTCCCCGGCCAATGCCCGCCCGACCCCGCTTCGCAGCCTTCACCGACGGCTCGGCCCTCGTGAACCCGGGAGGCCCGGGTGGAACCGGCTTCGTGGTCCTCGACCGCGGGACCATGGCCATCCGCTTCGGCGGTACACGATGGGTGGATGACGGTCCGGCCGGCGTGACCAACAACCGCATGGAGCTGCGATCCGTGCTCGACGCCCTCCAGGGGATCCCCGGCGGCGAGGCGGTCGAGCTGACCTCCGACTCGCGGTACGTCATCGACGCGCTGACGAAGTGGATCGCCGGGTGGCGCCGCAAGGGCTGGCGAACCTCCACCGGCGGACCGGTCCTGAACCGGGACCTCATCGAGGAGATCGACGCCCGGCAGGCGGAGCTCCGGGTCCGTTACTCCTGGGTGCGCGGACACGTCGGGCACCCGGTGAACGAGATCTGCGATGCGCTGGCCTCGTCGGCCGCGCGGAGGCAGCCCGGGCCGGCAGCGGGCGACGTGGTCGCCGCGCTGCGCGCGCAGGGACTGCTGGGAGCCTCGGACGCGCCGCACGTGGCCGCCGCGGGCTGGGGACCGCCGCGCCCCGCCGCCGCCGCGCCGGGGCGGAGTCAGCTCTCGCTGGATCTCTGAGGGGCGGGTGGTCCGCCCCACTCGGCCGGGACCTCCACAGCCACCACCTCGGCGCGGGCCACCTCGCGTCCGTCCGAGCGCATGGTGCACTCGACGATGCGCTTCCTGCCGCTCCTCTCGCGCACGCGCGCCCGCAGCTCCACGGGACGGTCGATGGGGGTGGGGGCCAGGTAGTCGATCTTGAGCGCCGCGGTCACGCACCAGCGGTGTGGCTCGGCCCCGATGGCCTGCCCGGCCGCGCGGTAGACGTCGGCGATGGCCGTGCAGACCGAGTGGCAGTCGATGACCGCGGCGATGATCCCGCCGTAGAGGACGTTGGTCGGCCCGGCCATGTGGTCGGGCCAGGGCTGGAAGGTGCAGACCGCCTCGTCCCCCTCCACGAAGCTCTTGATCCGGAGCCCGCGGGCGTTGAGCGTCCCGCAGCCGAAGCAGTGGTTGTGCGGGATGAGGTCCTGGATGGCGACGGGCACTCTGCTCACCCCTCCGCCGGCGCGACCGGCAGCTCCATGCGGAACGTGGAGCCCTTGCCGGGAGTGCTCGTGACCGAGAGCGTTCCCCCGTGGGCGGTCACGATGGCGTGGCAGATGGCCAGCCCGAGCCCCATCCCCCGCCCCTCGCCTACCGGACGGGTGGTGAAGAAGGGCTCGAAGATCCGCTCCTGCAGGGCGGGCTCGATGCCCCTGCCGTCGTCGATCACCTCGAGCCGCGACATGCCCGGTTCCCCGGCCCCCGTCCGGACGACGACGAGCCCGGGCCTGCCCGGGGGGATGGCCTTGGCCGCGTTGGTGACCAGGTTGACCACCACCTGCTCGAGCTGGCCGATCGCGGCGAGCACCTCGGGAGCGCCCCCGTCCTCCACCTGGACCACCGCGCTCCGCGTCACCGGGGCGGGCACCCAGCGCAGCGCCTCGGCCACCACCTCGCCGAGCCGGACCCGCTTGCGCCGCGGGTCGGGCCGGCCGAAGGTGCTCAGGTTTTTCACGATCCGTGCGATGCGCAGCCCGCCCTCCTGGGCTTCCTCGAGGGCCTCGATGGCGTCGCCGAGGAGGCGGGCCTCGGCCGGCCGGTCGACGGCCGCGCTCCCCTGGAGCCGCTCCCGCAGCTCGCGGACGATCTCGAGCGCCAGCCCCTGGTCGGCCATCTCGGCGGCCAGCGGGTTGTTGACCTCGTGGGCCACCCCGGCCACCAGCGTCCCCATGGCGGCGAGGCGGGAGGCCATCGCGACCTGGGCCTGGAGGGCCCGGGCCTCGGTCACGTCCACGAAGGTGACGAGCAGGTTCTCCCCGACCGGAACCCCGGAGATGAGCATCGTGCGGACGGCCCCGGCCTTCGTGGTGACCCGGTACTCGACCGGGATGATCTCCCCTCCCGCCTCCGCCGCGCCGCGGGTCGCTGCGGCCCAGCGCTCGGTCACCTCGCGGCGGTAGGCCTCGTCGGGATATGCGCGCGGGAACCAGTCGTCCAGGGTGGGGATGTCATCCAGCGTGTATCCCAGGAGCTGGGTGAAGCGGTCGTTGATGGTGACGATCCGTCCGGCTGGATCGTTGAGGGCCAGCGGGATCGGGAGGAACCTGACGAGCTTCCGGAAATGCTCCTCGCTCGCCTGCAGGGCCGCCTGCGCGCGCCGGGCCTCGGTCACGTCCCGCACCACGGACACGGAGCCGATGCTCATGCCGCCCCGGTCCCTCACCGGCGTCGCGGTGACGAGCCGGGTGCGCAGCTCGCCGGTGGCGGGGGTTCGAACCACCTCGACCTGGTTCCGCACCGTCTCCCCGCGGAGGGCGCGCAGGGGCGGCGCCTCCGCGACGGGGCGGGGGGTTCCGTCCTCCCGGAACACCTCCAGCGACCGCGCCAGCTCCTCGACGGGCACGCCACCCGCCGAGGCCATCCCGAACTCGGACAGGCCGGCGGGATTCGCGAGCGCGAAGCGCCCCTGCGTGTCGGCGAACCAGACCTCGTCCCCGATGCTGGCGAGGAGCGTCGCCAGGAGCTCCTTCTCCGCCTGGACCTGTTCGTGCGCCCGCCGGGCAGCCAGCTCCGCCTCCTTGCGGTCCGTGATGTCCGCCACGATTCCGTGCATCCGGACGGGCTTGCTGCTGGAGTCGCGGAGCACCTCGCCTTCGGCCTGGATCCAGCGCAGCGGCTTCTCGTGCGGCTTGATCCGGAGCTCGTAGTGGAAGCGCCCGGTGGCGAGTGCATGCTCGAACGCCTGCTCGAAGACCGGCCGGTCCTCCGGGACCACGTGCCGGAGCGCGTCCTCAGGGCCCCAGGATGGTTGCAGCTCGTCGTATCCGAAGAGACGGTCGTGCTGGGGCGTTCGCCAGGCCTGGCTGGTCGCCAGGTCGAGGTCCCAGAGCCCGAGCTTCCCCGCGCTGACGGCCAGGTCGAGGTGGGCCTTCTGGACCTGCAGCTCCTCCTCGGCGCGCCTGCGCTCCGTGACGTCGACGAAGGTCACCACCACCTGGCGAAGGCTCCCCGCCTGCTCGAACAGGGGGTAGGCGTTCACGAGCACCCAGCGACGGTCGCCCTGGGCGGACCGCTCGACGCCGACCAGGAGATTCACCAGCGGCCCGCCGGCGGAGATGACGCGGTTGACCGGGTATTCCGCCACCGGCATCGTGGATCCGTCGGCCCGGACGAATCGCCAGGCAGGGTCCACGGCCACCTTTCCGCGCATCTGGTCCACGGAGAGCCCCAGGATCTCGCTGGCCCTTGCGTTTGCGAGCAGGATGCCCGTTTCCGGCCCGTGGACGACGACGCCGGTCTGGAGGTTCTCGATGAGGGTCCGGTACCGCTCCTCGCTGGCCCGCAGCGCCTCCTCGGCGCGCCTTCGCCCCACGATGTCCCAGGCCAGGTCGGCGAGCGCGGTGACGTCGGCGACGTCCTCCGCGTCGTAGCCCGAAGGCTTGTTCCCCACGCCGAGGACGGCCCGGGCCCGGCCGGCGCGGATCACCGGCACCGTGAGCTCGCGGACGACCGGCGCGTGCCCCGCCGGCATCCCTTTCCTCCCGGGGGCGGATTGGTAGTCGTCGTGGACGACGGCCTGGCCGGTCCGGACGCAATCGGCCCACACCCCGGCCCGATCGATCGGGTAGTGGGAACCAGCCCCCTCCGCGGTGCACATCCTCGCCACCGTGTTCGTGGACCAGGCCTGCAGCCACAGGGTCTTCTGGTCGTCCTCGACGAAGTGGAAGAAGCCGATCTGGCTCCCGGTGAGCTCCTCCGCCAGGTCCAGCGTGGTGGTGAGGAGGTCCTTCAGCGTCGAGCCGGAGGCCTCGCGCTCGAGGAGGCGCAGACGGGCGCCATCCACGCGCTCGCGGCGCGTTCGAGGCTCGGCGGGTGGCACGGGGCAATCGTACCGCCGGGTCACCTGCAAAAAAAGAAGCCCGGCCCTTTCGGACCGGGCTCCGGAGCCGATTCTAGAAGCGGCTCAGACGGGGCGGACGTTCGCCGCCTGCAGGCCCTTGGGGCCCTTGGTCACTTCGAACTCCACCTTCTGGCCCTCGGCCAGGGTGCGGAACCCGTTGGCCTGGATGGCGGTGTGGTGGCAGAAAACGTCCTCGCCCCCGCCGTCCTGGGTGATGAATCCGAAGCCCTTCGCGTCGTTGAACCACTTCACGGTACCGGTAGCCATTTCGTTTTGCTCTTTTCCAATTTGCTGGCGGCAAGACGCCGCCTGGCCCCTCCAGTTCGAGGAGGGAACGGATTGTTTAACCCGGATGGGCTCCGGAGTCGAGCCCCGACCCATCCGGGGCGCATCCCGGCGTCGCGCTACTGCGCCGGGGCCAGGATCGCCAGCATGGCGTCCACGTCCACGATCTTGTCGCGCGGGGCGCCGCGCCGCGCGCCGCGCGCCACCTCCACGTCGTCGAGCTGCTTCCAGTCCTGGAAGGAGACCAGCTTCACGCCCCGCTCGCGCAGGAGCGCGTCGATGGCCTCCCGCGGGGGCAGCGCGCGCGCCTCGAGCCCGGCGCCGTCGGCGGTCATGTGGGCCACCACCTGGGCGGAGGCACGCTTGTGCTCGCCGATGAGCCCCTGCGGACCGCTGCGCGCCCAGCCCACGACGTACTCGCCCGGGATCACCGCGCGCGTGGCGGCGTCGATGACCCGGCCGTCCACGTTGGCGACGATCTTGGCCTTCTCGTCGTAGGCGACGCCCTCGATGCGCTGGGCCGCGAACCCCACCGCCGGGAGCACCATCCCCACCTCGAGCTGCTCGACCTGGCCGGTCCCGACCGCGGCGTAGGTGCCGTCGGGGCGTGCCTCGAGCCGGTTGCGCTCCAGCGCGATCCCGGCGACGGCGCCGGTGGCGTCGGCGACCACCTCCACGGGCGAGGCCAGGAAGCGCAGGTGGATCTTCTTCGCGCCGGGGCGCGGCGCGCGGGCGGCGTAGGCGCGGAGCAGGTCGAGGGTTCCCTTGCGGGCCTCCTCGCCGACCAGGGCCCCCTCGGCGAGATCGGCCGGGTCCACCACGACGTCGGCGTCCTCCATCTCTCCCAGCTCCTCCAGTTCACCCGCGGTGAACGAGGCCTGGGCCGGGCCGCGGCG
>CAIQRS010000106.1 GCA_903874275.1 uncultured Anaeromyxobacter sp. | reverse complement strand
GTCTGCGTGTGGAACCTCAGCATCAGAGACCGGGAATCCTTGGCCTTGTACCGCTCCCTCATGTGCCGCGCCCAGATCCGCCGCGCCGCGCGGAACTTGGCGATCTCCTCGAAGAAGTCGTTGTGTACGTCCCAGAAGAAGGAGAGGCGCTGGGCGAAGGAGTCCACGTCCATCCCGCGGTCCACGCACTCCTGGACGTACTCGAACCCGTCGCTGAGGGTGAAGGCCATCTCCTGGATGGCCGTCGCCCCGGCCTCGCGGATGTGGTAGCCGCTGATGGAGACCGGGTTCCAGCGCGGCATCTCCTTGGCGCAGAACTCGATCATGTCCACCACCATCTTCACCGCCGGGCGTGGGGGGACGATCCACTCCTTCTGGGCGATGTACTCCTTCAGCATGTCGGCCTGGATGGTGCCGCCCAGGCGGGCCCGCGGGACGCCCTGCTTCTCGCCGACCGCCACGTACATGGCGAGCGCCACCACCGCGCTCGCGTTGATGGTCATGGAGGTGGTCACGTCGCCGAGCGGGATCCCGTCGAAGAGGATCTCGAAGTCCTTCAGCGTCGAGACGGCCACGCCCTCCTTGCCCACCTCCCCGTGCGACAGGGCGTGGTCGGCGTCGTAGCCCATGAGCGCCGGCATGTCGAAGGCGGTGGAGAGGCCGGTCATTCCATGGGCGAGCAGGTACTTGAACCGGGCGTTGGTGTCCTCGGGTGAACCGAAGCCGGCGAACTGGCGCATGGTCCAGAGCCGGCCCCGGTACATGGTGGACTGCGGACCGCGGGTGAAAGGGTAGCGCCCGGGGTAGCCGATGTCGCGCCGGAAGTCCTCCTGGGTGCGGCTGGCCGGATCGAGGACGTCGGGGATGGGCACGCCCGAGTCGGTCTGGAAGCTCTTCCTTCGCCGCGGAGCCCGGGCCAGGGTCTCGGCGAGCTCGCCAGCCGTCCAGGACTCGCGCTCGGCCAGGATCTCCTGCAGCTCCTCGCGGCCGTAGACGGGGTGCTCGGCGGTCGAGGGGGCCACGGGGGTGGGCTTCCTGGGCTTCCCGGGAGCGGCGGGCTTCGGCTCTGCGGCGGGCTTTCCGGCCATGACGACCTCCAGATCGGTGCATCCTCGAGCGGAGATCGTGGGTATCGCACCGAAACGAAAAAGGAAAGGGGCGACGGCTAGAAGCGGCTAGAAGTGGAACTCGGGCGACACCACCAGCTGCAGGCCGCCCATCCAGTAGCCCCTGTAGGCTCCGGCCTCGAGGACCAGGTCGACGCCCATGCCGAGCCGGTTCGAGTTGAAGAACGAGGCACCGCCGCCGATCCGGAAGGCCGCGCCCAGCTCCGCGCTCGGGCCGATGTACATGCCGCCGCCCACGCGGAACCGGCCGACCGTGTCCTGCGACGCGGGACCGAACTTGGCGACGTAGTCGATGGTCGGCTCCCAGATGGTCACGCTCCTCGTCACGCTCTGGGCGCTCAAGCCCGACGTGAAGATGGTTCCCGTGGCGCTGCCCAGGAAGACGTTGAAGCCGACGCTGAGGTTGTGCATCCCCTGCAGGTTGAGGTCCACCTGTGGACCCACCGTGAACGGGATGTAGCTCACCCAGGCGCCGCCGCCACAGGTGACGGTGGGGTAGAACCCGCCCCAGAAGGAGCAGGCGTAGTACTCCGAGTAAAAGAAGCTCACGCCCAGGTTCACGCGCACCACGTTGTTCCAGAGCGGGTGCTGCAGCACGGGCTGCGGGGGCATCCGCGCCAGCGCCTCCTTCTCCTTCTGCTTCTGCCACTCCTCCTGGAAGACGTACTGCGCCATGGCCGGCGCGGCGACCGCGAGGGCGAACGAGGCCACCAGTACCTTGAGGAGATGTCGCATTCGATGGGCCACTTGTGGTGGTGAGGGGGAGAATCGAACTCCCGACCTAGGGATTATGAGACCCTCGCTCTAGCCGACTGAGCTACCTCACCCTCCGAAGGGGGCGCAAGCTACCACCGGTTCCCCCACCAGTCTAGAAGGCCGTCAAGCTTCGTCGGGCGCGGCCGGCAGCTCCACCCGGAAGGTCGAACCCTTGCCGACGACGGTCTGGACCGTGAGCGTCCCGCCGTGGGCCGTCACGATGGCGTGGCTGATGGCGAGTCCGAGTCCCGTGCCCCTCCCCTCGCTGATGGGGTGGGTCGTGAAGAAGGGCTCGAAGATCCGTTCCAGGAGCGCGGGTTCGATGCCGGTTCCACGATCGACGACGTCCAGGCGGGCCATCCCCGGCTTCCCCGGTCCGATCCGGACGATGATCGGTTCGCGCCGCTCTCCGGCCGTGGCCCGCGCCGCGTTGGTCAGCAAGTTCAGCAACACCTGCTCCACCTGACCGGAGGACGCCACGACATCGGGAGCCTCGCCGTCCTCCACCGTGATGCTGGAGGTCCGGGCGACCTCGGTGGGCATCCACCGCATGGCTCCCTTCACGACGTCGATCACCCGGACGCGGGTGCGCCTCGAGTCGGGTCGCCCGAAGGTCGTCAGGTCCTTGACGATGCGCGCAATCCGCAGGCCGCTTCCCTGGGCGTCCTCCAGGGCCTCGACCACGTCGCCGAGCAGCTTCGCCTCGGCCTGCCGGTCGAGAGGGGCGCCCTCCTCCAGACGTCCCCGGACCTCCCGGACGATCTCCAGCGCCAGCCCCTGGTCCGCGAGATCGGCCGCGAGGGGGTTGTTGATCTCGTGCGCCACCCCGGTGACGAGCGTCCCCAGCGCCGCCAGCCGTGACGCCAGGGCGAGCTGGGCCTGGAGGGCGCGTGGCTGCGTGATGTCCACCATCGCTCCGACGTGGCCGGCCATCGCGCCATCGCCGCCGCGGAACGGGGCTCCGACCATGCGAACCCAGTTCACGGATCCGTTCGGCAGCAGGTGTCGATACTCGGCGGCGAAGGGAGCCCCTGCGGAAACGGCAGCCTGCCACTCCCGGACCACGCGCTCCCGGTCATCCGGATGGATGGCCATCCTTCCCTCGGGACCGAAGGCCTCGGTCTCGGAGAGGCCCGTCAGGGCCAGGTAGGTCGGGTTCACGAAGAGGATCTGCCCCTGCGCCCCGGTCTGGAAGATCCCGATGGCGGCCACCCTGGCGAGGAGGCGGAACCGGTTCTCGCTCTCCTTCAGCGCGGTCTCGGCGCGCACCCTGGTCGTCACGTCCTGGACCAGGGAGAACACCGAGGCGAGCTTCCCGTCCGGATCGCGGAGCGACGAACTGTACCACTCGCAGTGGATGACGGAGCCGTCCTTCCTCCGGTTGCGGTTCTGGCCGACGGTGTTGGGCTGGAGACCCGTGTCCATCTGCCTCATCACGGAACGGACGAGGGGCCAGTCCTCCTCCGGAACCCAGGGCACCTCGTCGATGCGCTTGCCCACGACCTCGTCCGGGCTCCAGCCGAACATCTCCTGGGCACGGGCGCTGAACCTCGTCACACGGAAATCCCCGTCCCATTCGACGAGCGCGAGCGGGGTATTGGTGACGTGACGCTTCAGCTCGGCGAGCGCGGAGCGCCGGGATTCCTCCGCCTGCTTGCGCGCCGTGATGTCCGAATGGGTCCCCACGAAGCGAAGGGGGGCCCCTCCGGCATCGCGCTCCACGACCTTGCCCCGGAGCAGGGTCCACACCCATCGCCCGTCCGCGTGCCGGAGGCGCTCCTCGCACTCGTACTGTTCGGTCTCCCCGCGCAGGTGGGGCTGGGCGGAGTCCCACGCCCTCTGCCGGTCGTCTGGATGGACCAGCCTCTGCCTGGTGGCGACGGTGGGCTCCAGTTCGTCGAGGTCGTACCCGAGCATGGCGGCGAAGCGCCTGCTGTACGTCACGCGCCCACCGGGGATGTCCCAGTCGGTGAAGCCATCGCCGGTGCTGTCGATGACCAGCGAGAGGCGCGCCTTCGTGGTCCGGAGCGCCTCCTCGACCCGTGCGAATTCGGTGACGTCGGTGAGGACGATGCGGACCTGGGGCCTGGCCTCCACGGACCTTCGTTCGCAGGAGAGGTGTGCATCGAAGACCGTTCCGTCGCCCCTGGTGAGCGCCAGCTCGCAGGCGGCTCGCTCGCCGCGCTGGAGCAGCGCCACGAAGGCGCGGTGCCAGCGGTCGGCGTCCCGGCTGGCGACGATGCCGGGGAACCGACGCCCCACCAGGCTCCTGCGATCCTGGCCGAGGAGCCCGGCCGCGGTCAGGTTCGCGCCGGTGACGACCCCCTCGTCGTCGAGGGTGAGGTAGCCGACCGGGGCAAAGTCGTACAGGTCCACCTGGCGCGCGTGGACCTCCTCGAGCTCGAGCTGATCCCGGCGCAGCTCCTCGTTCTGCATCTCCAGCTCGATCTGGTGGACCTGGAGCTCGTGCAGGAGTGCCGACGTGGACCGGGCCGATCTCGATTCCGGGGGAGTGCGCGCGAGCCGCGCCTCCGCTTCCGCACGCAACTCCTTGCGGTCGTCCGTGATGGACTTCCTCGCCAGGTCATTCTCCCGGGACGTTGGCCCATCCCCCAGCTTTAGAAAGTTACCACTTCCCGGCCAGGCGCGTGCCCTCATGGGCTGCCGCGCCCGGTCAACGCGACGAGCCCCCCGCTGGAGGGGCCCCGTCCCCCTCCGCCACGTACTCCTTCTCCTCCTCCTCGAGCCCCTCCTCCACCTCCGCCGGCGCCGAGAAGATCTGCGCGATCCGGATGTGCCTGGAGAAGAGGAAGAAGAGGCCGAGGGCGGTGGTGAAGGCCAGCTGCACCGCCCAGAGCACGTTCGCGTAGGCCGTGCCCCGCGTGTCGAGGACCTCCTTTGGGACGAAGAGGGAGACGCCGAGCACCGTGGCGGCCTGGAAGGTCCCGACCATCCCGGGACCGGCCGGGATCATCACCCCCACCACCAGCACCCCGAGGACGGTGAAGGCCTGTACGAGCGAGAGGCGCAGGTCGAAGGCCCGGGCGAGGATGCTCATCCCCCAGGCGTTCAGGCACCAGTAGCCGGCGGTGAGCAGGAAGAAGGCGGCCACCTTGGAACGGGAGGGTACGAGCCGAAGGCCGTGGATGAAGGCGTCCATCATCGCCGAGGCCCGCCCGGCGATCCGCGGGGAGAGCGGGTCCAGTACACGGTGGGTGAAACGAACGGCCAGGGCGCGGTTGCGGTAGGCCACCACGAGGAAGGCCAGCAGGGCGCCGAACACGGTGAAGACCACCAGCCCCGCCATGCGCAGCAGGTGCAGCCCCGGCGTGCCCTCGGGCACCGCGAGCAGGGTGAGCACGAGCAGGAGCGCGGTGAACAGGCCGTCGGCGACCCGCTCGACCACCACGCTGGAGAGCGTGGCCGAGACCCGGATCTTCGGACGCTCGGCGATGAGGTAGGGCCGGGCGAACTCGCCGATGCGGAAGGGCAGGATCATGAGCGCCATGAAGCCGACCGCCGACACCGCGTTGAGGCGCGAGAACGGGACCCTGGCCACCGGCTCGAGCAGGATGCCCCAGCGAAGCGTTCGGGTCACGTGGATGACCGCGAGGATCCCGACGTAGGGCGCGAGCCAGAGGTAGTTGGCTCCCTGCACGGCCGACCAGATCGCCCCCAGGTTCTTTCCACGCAGCGTGAGCCAGAGCGCGAGCCCGGAGACGGCGAGGCCGCCCGCGATCTGGAGGAAGCGCTTCACTGGCGCGTCATACCACGACGCGATGGGCCGGTGGTCGTCCGGTGGCGCGGCGCAGGACCTCGTCCCACACCATCCGGGCCATGGCGGTGCGGGTCTCGACCGTCCCGGAACCCACGTGGGGCGTGAGGACGGCGTTCCCGGCGGCGCGCAGCCGATCCGGGACCCGCGGCTCGTCCCGGAAGACGTCGAGCCCGGCGGCGAAGAGCCGGCCGTCCTCCAGCGCGTCGGCCAGGGCCTCCTCGTCCACCACCGGCCCGCGGGAGGTGTTGACCAGGATGGCGCCCGGCTTCATCCCCGCGATGCGCTCGCGGGAGAGGAGGTCGCGGGTGGCGTCGGTGAGCGGACAGTGAAGGGAGACGAAGTCGCTCGTGGCCAGGAGGAGGTCGAGGTCGGTCCGGGTGGTCCCGGGGACGCCGGCATCGCGCGGGCTGGAATAGAGGATGCGCATCCCGAACCCGGAGGCGCGCCGGGCCATGGCCTGCCCGATCCTCCCGAACCCCACGATCCCCAGGGTCTTGCCGGTGACCTCGCGCCCCAGCAGGAACTCAGGTCCGGCGTCCCGCCACCCCCCGGCCCGGATGAGCCGGTCCCCCTCGCAGACCCGCCGCGCGGCGGCGAGGAGCAGCGCCATCGCCATGTCGGCGGTGGCGTCGGTGAGGACGTCGGGCGTGTTGGTGACGACGACCCCCCGCCGCTCCATGGCAGGCAGGTCCACGTGGTTCACCCCGACGCCGTACGAACTGACCTGGCGGACCGAGGGCAGCCCCTCGAGCAGGGCGTCGTCCACCCGGTCGAGGTAGGTGACCACCAGGACCTCGGCCTCCCGCCCCTCGGCGTGGATGCGCTCACGCGGCGGAGGCCGCCCCTCCCCTCCGCGGAGATCGACGACGGAGGCCACCTCGGGGGGAACCCCGCCAGGCAGCGCCCGGACGGCATAGACGATCTTCTTCACGTGAGATCCTCCTCATCACCTTCCGACAGGACCGCCGCCCCATCCCCGATCCGCTCGCCGGGGATGCGATAGGACTCCCCGAGCCAGCGCCCCAGGTCGGCCAGGCGGCAGCGGTCGGAGCAGAACGGCCAGGCGCCGTTCTCCGCTCGGGGCGCGGGGACATTTCCGCAGGTGGGGCAGCGTCGTCCGTGTTTCGCCATCAGGACCCCGTGCAGGAGGCCGGAACGTGCGGTTCGAGCGCAGCCTCGAGCCGCTCGCGAGAGACCTTCCCGGTGAAGATCTTCCGGACCTTCCCCTCCGCGTCGATGATGTAGGTGCGCGGGTAGCCGGTCACCCGGTACGCCCGGGCCACGGCCCCCTCCGGGTCCATCACGACCGGGAAGGGGACCTCCATCCGCCTCGTCTCGGTGGCCGCGTCCTCCTGCGAGGACTCCTCGGTGATCGCGACGATCTCGAGGCACCGTCCCCGGGACGCCCGCCATGCTCCGGAGAAGGCGGGCAACTCCTCCTTGCAGGGTGGGCACCAGGTGGCCCAGAAGTTGAGCGCCACGGCCCGGCCCCGGAGGGAGGCAAGGGAGAACTCGCGACCCGAAAGGTCCCGGAGGACCATCGGGGGCGCGGGCTCCCCGACGAGGGAGTCACCCTGCCCGGGATCGGGAGCCAGCCAGAGGGCCCCCACCCCGGCGAGCAGCACGAGGAGTCCTACCTTCGTCCAGTGGCGCATCGCGGCGGGAGTATACCGACCCCGGGGCGGTTGGCACTCCCGGGACTTCACGAATCTTCACGAGAATTTGTCATCGGTTGCGCACAGCCCGCCTAATATCCCGCCCCCATGACCAAGCGTCGCGTCTTCATCGCCCTGGCCGCCGTCCTCGTGGTCGCCGCCCTCGCCTTCTGGCTCCTCAACCCGGGAGACGGGAAGCAGAAGCTGCAGTTCGAGACGGGCAAGGCGGAGAAGGGCCGGGTCGTCGCCAAGGTGACGGCCTCCGGGCTGCTCTCGGCCATCGTCACCGTGCAGGTCGGCAGCCAGGTCTCCGGGCGCATCGCGTCGCTCCACGCCGACTGGAACTCCCCGGTCAAGAAGGGGCAGCTCATCGCCAAGATCGACCCCGCCCTCTTCCAGGCCTCGGTGGACCAGGCCCGGGCCAACCTGGCCGCCGCGCAAGGGAACCTGGTCAAGGCCAAGGTGCAAGCGGTGGACGCCCGCCGCCAGGCCGAGCGACAGAAGGAGCTCGCCGCCCGCAAGCTCAACGCCCAGGCCGACCTCGACACCGCCCTGGCCAACGCCGATGCCGCCGACGCCCAGGTGGCGGCCACCGAGGGCAACGTGGCCCAGACCCGGGCCGCGCTGCAGTCGGCCGAGGTGAACCTGGCCTACACCAACATCGTGTCGCCCACGAACGGGACGGTGATCTCCCGCAACGTGGACGTGGGCCAGACCGTGGCCGCCTCGCTCTCGGCCCCGACCATCTTCGTCATCGCCGAGGACCTCGCCAAGATGCAGGTGGACACCAGCGTCGCCGAGGCCGACGTGGGTCGCCTCAAGGCGGGGATGGCGGCATCGTTCACGGTGGACGCCTACCCGGGAGAGACCTTCCGGGGGAAGATCCGCCAGGTCCGCAACGCCCCGCAGACCGTGCAGAACGTCGTCACCTACGACGCGGTGATCGACGTGGACAACCCCGACCACAAGCTCAAGCCGGGCATGACCGCCAACGTGACCTTCGTCTACGCCGAGAAGGAGGACGTGCTCAAGGTGCCGAACGCGGCGCTGCGATTCCGGCCCCCTCCCTCCATGCTGGGGGACGGCAAGGGAGGAGCGCCGGGTGCGAGGGCTGCCGGCGCGGGAGGCGCAACGGGCGGCGGCGCTGCAGGTTCCACTGGCGGCGGCGGCGCCGGCCCGCGGTCGGGCGCGGGAGGCGGTCGTCCCGGCGACGCCTCCGGTCGGACGGTCTGGACCCTCACCGACGAGAAGCCCGCTCCCGTGAAGGTGAAGACCGGCATCACCGACGGGACCTTCACCGAGGTGATCGAGGGAGAGCTGAAGGCGGGCGACGTCGTCATCACCGACGCGCTCGGCGCGGGCTCGCCCAACCTCCAGAACCTCCGCCGCGGACTGTAGGACCGGGCACCATGTCCCCGCCGCCGCTCATCCAGTTCAAGGACGTCGCCAAGGTCTACCGCATGGGCGACGTGGAGGTTCACGCCCTGCGCGGCGTGTCCCTCACCGTCGAGCAGGGGGAGTTCACCGCCATCATGGGGGCCTCCGGATCCGGGAAGTCCACCCTCATGAACATCGTCGGCCTCCTCGACCGCCCCACCGGCGGCGTCTACCTGCTCGAGGGGGAGGCGGTCTCCACCCTCTCCACCGAGCGGCTGGCCGAGGTCCGCAACCGCACCATCGGCTTCGTCTTCCAGAGCTTCAACCTGCTGTCCCGGACCTCGGCGCTGGAGAACGTCGAGCTCCCCCTGCTCTACGCGGGCGCGGGCAGCGCGGAGCGCCGTCGCCGCGCCGCCGCCTCGCTCGACCGGGTCGGGCTCGGCAGCCGGTCCGACCACCACCCCAACCAGATGTCCGGCGGCCAGCAGCAGCGCGTCGCCATCGCCCGGGCGCTGGTCACCGAGCCGCGCGTGATCCTGGCCGACGAGCCCACCGGCAACCTCGACTCGCGCACCAGCGTCGAGGTCATGCAGCTCTTCCAGGAGCTGGGGCGGAGCGGCATCACCGTGGTGCTCGTGACCCACGAGCCGGACATCTCCCAGTACGCCTCGCGCGTCATCCAGATGCGAGACGGGCGGGTGCTCTCCGACGAGCGCCAGGAACCCAAGGTCGCAGTGGTCCCGCCCTGGACCGAGGGCGACGAGGAGGACCAGCCGTGAATCCCCTCCAGACGCTCCGGGTGGCGCTTCGCGCCCTCACCCGCAACAAGATGCGTTCCTTCCTGACCACGCTCGGCGTGGTCATCGGGGTCTCGGCGGTCATCGCCATGGTGGCCATCGGCGACGGCGCCAAGGCCCGCGTCGAGGCCACCTTCGCGGCCATGGGGTCGAACATGCTCATCGTCATCCCCGGCACGAGCACCGGCGGGGGCGCCATGGGCGGGTTCGGCTCCATGCCCACCCTGACCTGGGACGACCTCCGCGCCATCCAGACCGAGATCCCCACCGTCCGCGCCGCGGCCGCGCAGCTCCGCACCAACGGCCAGGTCATGTCGGAGGACCAGAACTGGGGCACGCAGATCCTCGGGACCTCCCCCGAGTACTTCCAGATCCGGACCTGGGCACCCGCTCTCGGCACCCTATTCACCCAAGGTGACGTGGAGACCGGGACCAAGGTGGTGGTGATCGGGCAGACCGTGGCCGACAAGCTCTTCGGCCAGAACGCCAACCCCGTCGGCCAGAACCTCCGGATCAAGAACGTGCCCTTCGTGGTGGTGGCCGTCCTCAACAAGAAGGGGCAGTCGCAGTGGGGGCAGGACTACGACGACATCGTCATCGTCCCGGTGACCACCTACCAGCAGAAGATCAAGGGGGCGCTGAAGAACTTCGTGGAGGGCAGCCTCACGGTGAGCGCGACCAGCGCCGACACCACCTCCCGGGCCGAGAGCCAGATCCGCGCCCTGCTCCGCGATCGCCACCGCCTGCCGCTGGGCGCCGACGACGACTTCTCCATCCGCAACCTCTCCGAGGTGGCCAGCGCGCAGCAGGAGGGGACGCGGACGCTCACCACCCTGCTCGCCGCCATCGCCGCCGTCTCGCTGCTGGTGGGCGGCATCGGGATCATGAACATCATGCTGGTGTCGGTCACCGAGCGGACCCGCGAGATCGGCCTGCGCATGGCGGTGGGCGCCAAGCCCGCCGACATCCGCCTCCAGTTCCTGGTCGAGGCGCTCGCCCTCGCCATCACCGGTGGGCTCATCGGGGTCGGTCTGGGGGTGTTCGGCGCCTGGTGGCTCGCCACCAGCTTCGGATGGCAGGTCCTCTACCGTCCCGACGTCATCGCCATCGCCGTTTGCTTCAGCGGGCTCGTGGGGGTGGTGTTCGGCCTCTACCCGGCCCACAAGGCCTCCCGGCTCGACCCCATCACCGCCCTGAGGTTCGAATGAACGCGCTGTTCCTCGCACTCGCCGTCGCGGCCGCGGGAGCCCCGCCCCCGGCGGCGGCCCAGGCGGAGCCCGCGGCCACCGCCCCGCTCGCGCTCGAGCAGGCGCTGGATCTGGCGCGTGCCAATCCCCGGCTGGCTCAGGCCCAGGCCTCGGTGATGCAGGCCCGGGGGCAGGTGGGGATCGCCCGCTCCGGCTTCCTCCCCGCCGGATCGGCGGGCGCCAAGGCCGGCTGGACGGCCAGCACCCTGGGCGCACGCCCGTCGTCGGTGCTCTACGACACCTACAACGCATCCATCACGCTCAACCAGACGCTCTGGGACTTCGGCCGGACGCTGGGGGCCTACATGGCCGCCCGGGACCAGGAGCGGGCGGCCCGGGCCGGTGTGGACGCCGCCTGGAACGCGGTGGAGCTGAACGTCCGGACCGCCTACTACACCGTGCTCGCCACCGAGGCGCTCGTGGCCGTCGCCGACCAGACGGTGGCGTCGTACCAGCGGCAGCTCGATCTCGCCCGCGGCAAGTTCGAGGTGGGCCAGCGCCCCCGCTTCGACGTGACCACCGCGGACGTGAACCTCCAGCAATCGCTCATGTCCCAGATCACCGCGCACGACGACGTGCTGCTCACCCGCATCGCGCTGTCCCAGGCGGTCGGGCAGGACGTGTCGAAGCGCACCCTGCAGTTGCCCACGGTGCCCCAGGACATCGACCTCGACGTGCCTCGCCTCATGGCCGAGGCGACGGCGTCCCGCCCCGATCTCATGGCCGCCGAGCTCCAGATCTCGGCCGCCGACCAGAACCTCTCGGCCGCGAAATCTGCCTGGTATCCGATTCTCGGGGTGAGCGCGAGCTACCTCTGGAACAACTCGCGCTATCCCGTCGCCGGGGGGCTCCCCGCCCCCGACTCGAACTCCTGGAACGTCCTCGGGACCATCACCTGGCCCTTCCTGAACGGCGGCGCCGACATGGGGCGGGTGGAGGTCCAGTCGGGCGTGCTGGCCTCCGCGGGAGCTTCCCGCGATCTCCTGCTCCTTCAAGTTCGCACCGACGTCGAGCAGGCGGTGACCACGGTCAAGGAGGCCCGGGCCCTCCGCACCGTGGCCCGGAGGCTGGTGAGCCAGGCGAAGGAGAACCTCGAGCTCGCCGAGGGGCGCTACCAGGCCGGGATCGGCACCATCATCGACGTGACCATCTCGCAGACCTCCTTCACCTCGGCGCAGGCCCAGGAGGTGAAGACGGCCTTCGACCTCGCCTCGGCCTGGGCCCAGCTGCAGTTCGCCATCGGGAGGTAGCTTCCATCGGGGCCCGCAAGGGCGTCCTACTTCGCCGCGCCGGCGGCGGCTCCCGCCGCTGCACCGCCGCCTCCCACGAGGAGCGCCCGGAGGTCCTGGTCGTTGAAGTAGACCCCCGCGCCGATGAAGAAGTCGCGCCCCGACCCGTAGTTGTAGGCGTTCAGGAGGTTCTCCATCCCGCCGGTGACGTAGACGTTGGGGATGAAGCGCCAGTCGAACCAGAGCTTGGTGCGGGGGAAGGTGTCCACCGTGGGACGGGTCCAGCCGTAGACGTTGAGGGACAGCTTGAGCCTGTCCTGGAAGAGCAGGTAGTCCACGCCGATGCCGCCGGAGCTCTCGATGAGCCCCACGCGCCCCACCAGGTCTCCCCAGCGCTTGCCGAACATCGCCGAGATGGCGAGCCGCTGCTCGTTGATGGACCGGACGGTCGTCGTGGTGACCGAGGAACCGGTGGACTCGTTGAGCGTGGTGGCCGTCTCGGTGATCACCGTGTTGTAGCCGCGCGGGTCGGTCATCAGCTCCAGGATGTAGTACTTGTCCGGCTTGGGCATCAGCGTGACGCCGAAGTAGGCCCGCGTGCCCCCGTAGTTGACCAGGTACTCCGAGCGGATGTTCACGAAGAGCTGCCAGGCGGAGATGCGGTTCACGTAGTCGGAGAGGCTCTCGGCGGCCATGCCGACCTTCTCGCCGAGTTGCTCGTCCACGAGCAGCTTCCCGGCCACGCCCTGCCCCGCCGCCACCTTGGAGGTGACCGACTGCACGTCGTCCAGGGTCTTGTTGAGCTTCAGGAGGGCCTGCCGCGCGCCCTGCACCGACTCCTTCAGCTCGGGAGTCTGGCTCGGGCCGACGATGTCCTCCACCGAGGCCAGGATGCGGTTCAACCGCTGGCTGGCCTCGTCGACGTTCCTGGCGATGGACGAGTAGCGGCCGGCGTCCTGGGCGGCCACGGCGCGAAGCTCGCCGGTCAGGGCCTCGGTGTTGTCCAGGATGCCTGCCACCTTGTCGGAGTTGTCCTCGAGGAGACGGTCCACCGATCGGGTGACGTGGGTCAGGTTCTCGATGATCTCCCGCACGCTCCCCTGGGTGCCGCCGACCGTCTTGGCCAGGTCGGCCGACACGACCTGGATGTCGCCGGCGATCTTGGAGAGCGACTCCATGAGCTTGGCGACGTTGGCCGCCTCGCGGACGCAGGTGATCTGCCGCTCCCCCTCCGGAAGGTCGCGAAGCAGCGGCGCGGGTGCGGACCCCACGCTGGCCTCGAGCAGTGCGTCGGGCAGGAGCGCCGACGGGAAGCGCTTGGTCAGGCAGGAGTTGGCCCGCAGCGGGATGTCGTTCTTCACCCGGATGGTCACCCGGGCCCGCTCCCCCGAGAGCTCGATCTCGGTGACCTCGCCGACCTGGATCCCGGCCACCTGGACCCGGCTCTTCCAGGAGAGGCCGGTCACGTCGTCGAAGACCGCCGTGATCGCGTAGCTGTCGCGGGCCGCCAGCCCACCCTTGCGGAAGAAGGTGAACGCCACCAGGAAGACGGCGCCGGCGATGGCGACGAGCATCCCCACCGCGAGGGCGCGGTTCAGCGTGGGCGTGTTCGATGCGGCGGGCATGGTCGTCGGGCGCGGGTCACTGCTTCTCGAACCAGAGGGAGAGGAAGCGCTGCACGTAGGGGTCGTCGCTCCGCCGGACCTCCTCCGGCGTCCCCTGGGCGGCGATCCGTCCATCGTAGAGCACGGCCAGCCGATCGGCCACACGGAATGCGCTGGCGATGTCGTGCGAGATGACCATGCTGGTCACCCCGCGCCGGTGCTTGGCCTGGTCGATCATCGAGTCCACCGAGTTGGTGGTGATGGGGTCGAGGCCGGTGGTGGGCTCGTCGTAGAGGACGATCTTGGGATTGGCCACCAGCGCCCGCGCCAGGGAAACCCGCTTGCGCATGCCCCCGGAGAGCTGGGACGGCCACTCGTCGAGCACGTCCTCGCCCAGGTCCACGACCCTGAGGCTCTCGATGACCCGGGCCAGCAGCTCGTCATGGGGGATGCGCCGCTCCCGCTCCCGCACCGGGAAGGCCACGTTGTCGAAGACCGTCATCGAGTCGAAGAGGGCCGCCCCCTGGAAGACCATCCCGAAGACCCGCCGCGCCTCGGTGAGCGCGCGCCCGGAGAGGGCCGAGATCTCCATCCCGTCCACGTGGACCGTGCCGGCGTCCGGCTTGAGGAGGCCGATGACGTGCTTCAGGAGCACGGTCTTGCCCGACCCCGACGCCCCCAGGACCACGAAGGTGGTGCCCTCCTCGACGTCGAGGCTGATCCCCCGGAGGACCTCCTTGTCGCCGAAGGCCTTGGAGAGGCCGCTGATCCGGATCATCGCCACGCGGTCAGCCGATGGAGATGAAGGTGAGCAGGTAGTCCACGACCAGGATGGCGACCGAGCTCCAGACCACCGCCTGGGTGGTGGCGTCCCCCACGCCCCGGGCGCCGCCCGAGGCGCTGTAGCCCCGGTAGGTGGCGATGAGGGAGACCACCGCCCCGAACATGACCGCCTTGGAGAGGCCGTGGGTCATGTCGGGCACGTCGAGCATCGACTTGGTGTGGTCGAGGTAGGGGCCGGGCGGGATGAGCGAGACGTAGACGCCGATGAGGTAGCCGCCCAGGTATCCCATGGCGCTGAAGACCACCGACAGGATGGGCATCATCAGGGTGGCCGCCACCACGCGGGGGACGACCAGGTAGTGGACGGGGTTCACCGCCATCGACTCCATGGCGTCGATCTGCTCGGTGACCCGCATGGTCCCGAGCTCGGTGGTGATGGCGCTGCCCGACCGCCCGGTGACCATGAGGGCCGTGAAGACCGGCCCCAGCTCGCGCACCAGGCTGATGGCCACGAAGCCGCCCACGTAGCCCTCGGCTCCGAACTGGCGCATGGCGTAGTTGCCCTGGAGGGCCAGCACCATCCCGGAGAAGAGGCCGGTCACGGCGACGATGAAGGTGGAGCCCACGCCGATGGCGGCGGCCTGGTGGAGGAGCAGCTCGAGGCGAAACGGGGGGCGGACCGCCCAGGCCAGGGTCTCGCCGGCGAAGAGCACCTGCCCGCCGAAGTCCTCGAAGACCGCCCGGATGCGCCCCACGCCTCCTCCCCCGGCCGTCCCCGGCCCCTCGCGCGAAGCCCGCACACTAGCATCGAACGGCGCCCTGCGCCCTGCATCCGGTTGCGGCTATACTCCGCTCCCACATGGCAAAGGTCGGCGGTGAGGTGGATGCGTTCTGCACGAGGTGCCAGCTGCTCCTCGCACATACGGTGATCGCCATGGTCGGCGCCGTCCCGGTGAAGGTCGAGTGCAACACCTGCCGGAACGTGCACCGCTTCCGCGGCGCCTCGACCGCGGCGAAGAGCACGGCCGGGCGCACCGGCAAGCGCGCCCCCGCCGTCTCCTTCGACGAACTGCTGGCCGGCCAGACCGGCGAGCCACGCCGCTACGCCCCCGCGGTCCTCTTCGCGGCGGGCGACGTTCTCGACCACGCCACCTTCGGCCGGGGCTTCGTCTCCGGGGTGAAGTCGCCCGGGAAGGTCGAGGTGACCTTCCGGACCGGGGTGAAGACGCTCGTCCACGGGAAGCGGTGACGATGTCCCCCTGGAGAACGATCCTCGTCGCCGCGGCGCTGGCGTCCCTCCTTCCGGGCTGCAGCCGCGATGGCCGCCCCGGCAAGCTGAACCTCCCCACCGGCGGCGCCGTGGTCGAACCACCCGCCGACCCGGCATCCCGCTTCGTCACCGTGCTCGCCACCCTCAGGCGCGAGCCCAGCGACCAGGGCAAGGTGAAGGCCGCCGACGGGGCCAGGGCCCCGGTGGCCAATGCCATCGCCACCCTTCACCGCGGCGAGCGCGTCACGCTCGTCGAGGCGCGAGACGACTGGTCCCGGGTCCGCGCCTCGGACGGAGAGGAGGGCTGGTTGAAGAGCGCCTCCCTCCTCCCCGCCTCCCAGGTCCAGGAGGGAACCGTGCTGGCAGTTGCCTGGGCCTTCGACCGCCCCGACCTCCTGGCGGCAAACGCGCGCCGCAAGCTCGACCCGGGAACGCTCCTCTTCATCCGGAAGACCAAGGACCTCTTCACGGAGGTGGACGCCGGCCCCGGGGCGAGCACCTGGATCCTCACCGACCGGGTGACGGCGCTGCCCGCCGACGTGGCCGCGGCCAAGCTCGTCGAGAAGGCCCGCTTCCTCCGGAGGAACGACAGGCCCGACGAGGCGCGCGAGTTGCTCGCCCTCCTCCGCTCCCGCTCCCCCGACTCCCCTCTCGTCGCCGTCCTCGCCGCAGAGCTGGGCGAGACCCCTCCGGACGGCGGGCCGCCCGAGGGGACCACCGGGCCCACCGGCCCTTCCGGACCCCCGGCGCCCGACGGCACTCCGCCGAGGCCGCCATGAACCGACACGCCGCCCTGGCCGCCCTGATGCTCCTCGCCGGAAGCCCAGCCGCCGCCGCGCCCCCCGGCAAGGGCATCTCGCTCGCCGCCTGCCAGCTCGCCCACCCGATCGCCGCGGTCCGCATCCCTGCGCGCTGCGGGACCCTCGACGTCCCGGAGGACCCGGGCAAGCCGGAGGGCAGGAAGATCGCGCTGCGCGTTGCGGTCCTCCCCTCCGAGAACCCTTCCTCGAGGCCCGACCCGGTCTTCGTCCTGGCCGGCGGCCCCGGGCAGTCCATCACCGAGGTCTACCCGCGCATCGCCGCCGCCTTCGACCGGCTCCACCGGGAGCGGGACATCGTCCTCGTGGACCAGCGGGGCACGGGCGGGTCGGGCCTCCTCTCCTGCCCGAAGATCGGGAGGGCCGACCGTGACGTCGAACTGCTCCCCGCCGAGGCCGGTCGCGTCGCCGGGCAGTGCGCACGATCGCTCCAGGCCGACCTCACCCGGTACGGCACCGGCGACTTCGTGCGGGACCTCGACGCCGTACGCGCCGCGCTCGGCTACGACAAGCTGAACCTGGTCGGATTCAGCTACGGGACCCGGGCGGCGCTCGCCTACGCCCGGGCCCACCCTGACCGGGCCCGCACGCTGGTCCTCGACGGGGTGGCCCCGTTCCAGATGAACGTGGGGGCCGACGTCGACGTGGACTCGGAGGCGGCCCTCCGGCGCCTCTTCGCCCGCTGCACCGACGAGCCCGCCTGCCGGGAGCGCTATCCCGACCTCGAGAAGGACTTCCGGGACCTCGTCGCGCGCCTCGACGCGAAGCCGGAGAAGGTCCGGGCCCGCCACCCGGTCACCGGCGAGCCGGTGGACCTCACGGTGGACGGCGACGCGCTCAGGCAGGTGACGCTCGCCTTCCTCTACGCGCCGGAGACCACCGCCCTGCTGCCTCCCCTCATCCGGCAGGCCCGGCAGGGCGACCTCGCCCCGCTCGCGGCACAGGGAATCCTCGCAGTCACCGACATCCAGGCCGGCATGTCCCGGCCGCTGCAGCTCTCGGTGCTCTGCTCGGAGGACGTCCCCCTCTTCGCCGATCCGGCCCCCGGCGCGGCGCCCACGTTCCTCGGCAACGGAGCCCGCGAAGCCTTCCGCGGCCTGTGCGCCGAGTGGCCGCGCGCGCCGCTCGACCCCGCGTTCCACGAGTCCCCGCGCATGGAGGTGCCGGCGCTCCTGCTCTCCGGCGAGGCCGACCCGGTCACCCCGCCCCGCTGGGCCGACCTGGCCGCGGCGAGCCTCCCCGCCTCCCGGCGCATCACCGTCCCCGGGCAGGGGCACGGCGTCTTCGCCCGGGGCTGCATGCCCCGCGTCGTCGCCGAGTTCGTGAAGCGCGGCAGCGCCGACGGGCTCGACGTCTCCTGCGTGGACCGGCTGCGCCCCTCCCCCATCTTCCTCGACCTCCAGGGAGGATCCCCGTGATCCGCCTCGACGCGGTCTCCAAGTCCTTCGGGGACGTCCATGCTCTCGAGGGCATCTCCTTCGAGGTCCCCGACGGGCAGGTCACCGGCCTCCTCGGCCCCAACGGCGCTGGCAAGACCACGGCGCTGCGCATCGTCTACGGGGTGCTCCGCCCCGACTCGGGCGTGGCCTCGGTCGACGGGATCGACCTGTCGGCCGACCGGATCGGCGCCCAGAGGCGGCTCGGCGTCTTCCCGCACGCGCAGGGGCTCTACACCCGGCTCACGGCGCGCGAGCACATCCTCTACTTCGGCCAGATGCACGGCCTCTCCGGGGAGGCGCTGAAGGCCCGCGCCGCCGAGCTCATCTCCGCCCTCGGGATGGAGGACATCGCCGACCGGAGGACCGAGGGCTTCTCGCAGGGACAGCGGGTGAAGGTGGCGCTGGCCCGGTCGCTGGTCCACGACCCGCGCAACGTGGTCCTCGACGAGCCCACCAACGGCCTCGACGTCGCCGCCACCCGGCAGGTGCGGACGTTGCTCCGGCAGCTGCGCGAGCAGGGGCGCTGCATCCTCTTCTCATCCCACGTCATGCAGGAGGTCTCGGCCCTCTGCGACCGGGTGGTGGTGATCGCCCGCGGCGCCGTGGTGGCGGAGGGAACGCCCGACGACCTCCGCCGGCAGACCGGGAAGGAGAGCCTGGAGGACGCCTTCGTGGCGGCCATCGGCTCCGAGGAGGGGCTCGCGTGAACTGGCTCTCCTCCTTCTGGGTCGTCCTCGCCAAGGAACTCCGCGAGGGGGTTCGCGACCGCAAGGCGCTCATCACCGCCCTCTTCTTCCCGGTGCTGGGCCCAGTCCTGGTCATCGTCATGCTGTTCCTGGTCTCCGACTCCTCCCGTCAGGCCGACGAGAAGGGGGTCGCCATCCCGGTGGCCGGCCGCGAGAACGCCCCCAACCTGGTCGCCCTGCTCGAGCAGGGGGCGCGGGTGGTGGACGCCCCCGCCGATCCGGTCGAGGCGGTGCGCCGGGGAGACGTGCCGGTGGTCATCGTCATCCCGCCCGACTTCGGCGAGAAGCTCCGCGCCGGCCAGCCCGCGCCGGTCCGGCTCATCCTCGACGAGTCGCGCCACCAGGCGCGCCCGGCCGCCGCCACCGCCGAGCGGCTCCTCGCCGCATGGTCGCAGCAGGTGGCCGCGCAGCGGCTGGTGGTCCGGGGCATCCACCCCGCGGTGATCGAGCCCCTGGCCGTCGAGCGGGAGGACGTCTCCACCCCGGCCAGCCGCGCCGCCATGCTGCTCGCCACCATCCCGTTCTTCCTGGTCATGGCCATGTTCACCGGGGGAATGCCCATCGCCATCGACGTGACCGCTGGTGAACGGGAACGCCAGTCGCTCGAGCCGCTCTTCGCCGCGCCGGTCCCGCGCTCGTCGCTGGTCCTCGCCAAGATCGGCGCCTCGGGGTTCTTCGGGATGGCCACCCTGGCCGAGACCCTGATCGGCTTCGGCATCGTCCCGCTGGCGGTCCCGTCCACCCGCATCGGATTCTCGGTCCAGCTCGACCCGGAGATGCTCGTCACCACCTTCCTGCTCTGCCTGCCCATCGTCCTGGTGGCCGCCGCGCTGATGGTGATCTTCGCCGCCCGGGCCCGCACCTTCCGCGCCGCTCAGACGTCGCTCTCCCTGCTCATGCTGGTCCCCTCGCTGCCCGGAATGGCGCTGGCCTTCCAGTCGGCGCGCCCGCCCGCCTGGCTCTACGCGGTGCCCTTCCTGGGCCAGCAGATGATCGTGAACGAGCTGGTGCGCGGGACGCCGCTCGTCCAGTCCCAGGCGCTCCTCGCCACCGGATCGTCCCTGGTCCTGGCGCTCGTGGTCTGCGCCTTCGCCATCCGGACCTTCGAGCGTGGTCAGCCGCTCTTCGACGCCTGAAGGGCCTCGAGCGCCGACTGCATGTCGGCCGGCAACGGCGCGTCCACGCGGATCGCCTGGCCCGTGACCGGGTGGAGGAACTCGAGCGAGGCGGCGTGGAGCGGAGTCCGGTCGAGCGTGGCGCCCCCGCCTGGCGCGCGCCACGGAGCGGGCTCCCCGTAGTCCGGGTCCACCAGCAGGGGGTGGCCGGCGTGGGCGAGGTGGACGCGCACCTGGTGGGTCCGACCCGAGGCCGGATAGGCCTCCACCAGGGTGGCCGCGGCGCCGAAGGAGAGCACCGGGCGGACGAAGGTCGTCGAGGGGCGCGCCCCCGGCAGCCCCTCCCCGGCCCGCATCTTCCCCTTCCGGCCCGGGGCGACCGGGACGTCCACGCGCAGGTCGCCGGTCACCGCTCCGCGGACCAGCGCGAGGTAGCGCTTCGACACCTGGTGCCGCTCGAAGAGGGAGCAGAGGCTGCGGTGGACGTCGGCGCTTCGGGCCAGGAGCAGCACGCCGCTCGTGCCCCGGTCGAGCCGGTGGACCACCCAGAGCGGACCGAGGATCGCCTCGGCCTCCTCGCGGACCGTCCTCTCCGGCGCTCCCCGCCCCGGGACGACGATGCTCCCCGGCGGCTTGGCCACCGCGACGAGGTGCGGGTCCTCGAGCAGGACCGGGAGGTTCACATGACCCGCCGGACCGGCCAGACCTCGACCGGCCCGAAGCGGGAGAGCTGCTGCTCCAGCGGCCCGGCCGGCCCCACGGCGAGGACCACACCGTCTTCGATGGGGAGGTGGCGCGCCGTGGCCGCCTGCGCCTGCTCCGGAGTGACCGCCCGGATGCGCTCCTGGTACCCGCGGACCTCGTCCACCTCGTAGCCGTAGATCCAGGCGTCGGCGATCCGGTCGGCCCACTGGTCGTGGGTCTCGAGCGAGAGCGGGAAGAGTCCCGCCAGGTAGCTCGCGCCGCGGGAGATCTCCTCGCCGGTGGGGCCGGAGGTGGCGAAGCGTGCCATCTCCTCGAGCGCCACCTCGATGAGTTCCCCGGCGGTCTCGTTCTTGGTGAAGCTGGAGATGGAGAAGATGCCGGTGCACCGCCCCACGGCGAAGCGGGAGCGAACCCCGTAGGTGAGGCCACGGTTCACCCGGATGGCCTCGACGAGACGGGAGGTGAAGCCGCCGCCGAGGACGGTGTTGCCGACCAGCGCGGGA
This sequence comes from uncultured Anaeromyxobacter sp., assembly GCA_903874275.1. Lineage (GTDB taxonomy): Bacteria > Myxococcota > Myxococcia > Myxococcales > Anaeromyxobacteraceae > CAIOAK01. The sequence continues at coordinate 17,300 of CAIQRS010000106.1, read as the reverse complement.
AAGTAATCGGGGCTCCGGCGCGGGATGGCCACCCCGGCGATGCGGATCTGGACCTGCGAGGCGTCCGGCTTGTCCACGATCACCACACTTCGCGGCCGGCGGGTCGCGGAGGGGATCTCGGCGGGTTTGGCCGGCGCGGGCTTCCATGCGCCCAGGCGCCGCTCGGCCTCCTCGACCGTGGCGCCGGGATCGACCGGCCCGGACACCACCAGGAGCGCCGCCCCCGGACCGAACCAGCGACCGTGGAACGCCTCCGCGTCCCTGCGCCGGATCTTGCCCAGGTCCTGACCGCGCCCCTCCACGGGATGGCCGTAGGGATGGCCGGCGTAGACCGCCTCGAGGAGCGCCCGGTCGGCGACCGTGGAGGCCTCGTCGGCGTCGTGGGCCAGTTCGGCCCGCTCGCTGCGCCGCAGCCTCTCGAACTCGGCCACGGGGAAGGTGGGGCGCGCGACCACCGCCGCCAGGACCTCGAGGAGGCGCGGGAGCACCTCTACCGGCGCCGAGAGCCCGTGGACCGAGGCGTCCTCCTCGGCCCCACCGGCCAGGTTCGCGCCGAGCGACTCGACCAGGTCGTCGATGGCCCGGCCGCTCCGGCGACCTGCGCCGCGACGCGCCGAGATGGCGACGAGGTGGGCGAGGCCGAAGGCGCCCTGGGGATCGAGCGCGGACCCCGCCCGGACCGCGAGGCGTGCAGCGGCCAGCGGAACGCCGGGGCGACGCGCCACCACCACGCGCAGGCCGTTCCCGAGCCGCGCCTCGCGCATCTCGGGAAGGACGACGCCGCTCACGACACGTCCTCCGGATCGAGCCAGACCACGTTCCGGTGCGAAGGCGCGAGCCACTCCCGGGCCGCCCGGCGCACGTCCTCCCGCGTGACGGCCTGGTAGCGCTCGAGCGACCTCCCCGCCTCGCGCCAGTCGCCGAGCAGCGCCTCGGCCTGCCCGAGCGCGTGGGCCACCCCGCTGCGGGTGGAGAACTCGTGGAGCGTGCTGCTGCGAAGCAGGGCCCGGGCCCTCCCGAGCTCGCGCTCCGCCACCCCGCGCGACGCGACCCGGTCGATCTCCGCCCAGAGGGCCCCCTCGGCCTTCCGCTGCGAGGCGCCCGGAGCGAGCTCCATCGAGAGGAGGAACACGCCCGGGTCTGCACGCCAGGTGAAGCCCACGCCGACCGAGACCGCCACCTCCTGCTCCTGGACGAGGCTCCGGCGCAGCCGGGAACCCTCCCCGCTGGCCAGGCAGGTCTGGAGGACGTCGAGCACCGCGGTGTCCGGCTCCCGCGCGGCGGGCGCCCGGAAGCCGGCCAGCATCGCCGAGGCGTGGGCCGGGTGGCGGATGCTGGCCCGCCGCTCCCCGCGCTGGGGCGGCTCCCCGCCGATCGGAGCCGGCACCGGGGGGCCGGCGGGAATCGGACCGTAGGCCGCCTCGATCCGGCGCAGCAGATCGTCGGGCTCCACGTCGCCGCAGACGTAGATCGAGGCGTTTCCCGGCGCGTAGTAGGTCCGGAAGAAGTCGAGGCAGTCCTCGCGCCCGATGCGCGCGATGTCGTCCATCCAGCCGATGACCGGCCAGCGGTACGGGTGGGCCTGGAAGACCAGCGACTCGAGCTGCTCCTCGAGCAGGCCGAAGTGGGAGTTCTCGGTCCGCAGCCGCCGCTCCTCCATGACCACCGAGCGCTCCTGGTCGAGCGCCTCCACCGTGATGCGCAGCGCCCGCATCCGGTCGCTCTCCAGATCGATCACCACCGGGAGCGCGTCGGTCGCGAAATCGTCGTGGTAGGCGGTGACGTCGTTGGAGGTGTAGGCGTTGGAGGCACCGCCGTGGGCCTCGAGGACCCGGTCGAACTCCTTCGGTCCGTACCGCTCCGAGCCGTTGAACATCATGTGCTCGAAGAGGTGGCTGATCCCGGTGATGCCGGGGCGCTCGTTGCGGGAGCCCACTCCGAAGAAGGTGTAGTAGCTCACAGCCGGGACGAGCCGGTCGGGGAGCACGCGGACGCGCAGGCCGTTCGCCAGGGTGTGGGCGACGACCGGACCGAGATCCATCGGGTTCACAGCGGCCGTCCGCACCACCGGCAGCGCCCGGCCTGCTTGCGCAGCGGCAGCCCGCACCCGATGCACCGGTGCGGGGGGCGCGGCACCAGCTTCGCGCTGCTCCGCCCATCGCCGGGGGGCGCCTTGCCCTCCTCGACGCGGGTCAGCCGCTCCTCGAGCGCGACCAGCCGCTCGACCAGCTCGCCCACGCTGGGGCCGACCTTTCGGCGGCGCCCCGGGGGGCGCGGGGATCGCGTGGAAACCGGCACCCATGGAGCCTGCCACACCCAGGATGGGGTGCAAGGATCCTTCGCCCCGGGGCCCCCCCGTGCTACTTCCCTCGGGATGCCCGGACGCGACGATCTGGCCGGAAACGAGCCCCTGCCCGGCCCCGGCGCCGCCTACCTCGACCCGGTGATCCGGGCCATCCTGGACGGCCCGCGGGCGGGGGGCCGGGACGTCCCCGCCTCCCGCCAGCTCTTCGTCAACCGGAACCTCCGGATGGACAAGGTCGAGGTGGTCGGCTTCGACATGGACTACACGCTGGCCATCTACCACCTGCTCCAGCTCGAGGAGCTGGCCTACGACATGACGGTCGAGCGGATGGTCGAGCGGCGCGGCTGGCCGGAGCGGCTGCGCGGGCTCCGCTACCTGTCGGCCTTCGTCATCCGCGGCCTGGTCGTGGACAAGCTCACCGGGAACATCTGCAAGATGGACCGGCACGACCACGTGGGCCGGGCCTACCACGGCCTCGCCGCCGTGCCGCGCGAGGAGCGCTACCGGCTCTACCGCGACGAGCGGGTCGCCTTCTCGACGCCCCGCTTCGCCTGGATCGACACCCTCTTCGCGCTCCCGGAGGCCGCGATCTTCGCGCAGGTCATCGACCTCGAGGAGACCGCCGGGAAGAGGCTCGACTACGATCGGCTCTTCACCGACATCCGGGAGTCGATGGACCAGATCCACGCCGACGGGACCTTGAAGACCCGCGTGAAGGCCGACCTGGCCCGCTTCATCGTCCGCGACCCCGAGCTGGGGCCGGCGCTCCACAAGCTGCGCTCCTCCGGCAAGAGGCTCTTCCTTCTCACCAACTCCCACCTCGACTACACCGAGGCGGTGATGCGCCACGTGCTCGACGGCGTGCTCCCCGAGTACCCGAGCTGGCGCAACTACTTCGACGCGGTGATCACGGCCTCGGGGAAGCCCGGTTTCTTCTCCTCGAGCGCCCCCTTCGTCGAGCTCGACGAGACGGAGGCGCCGGTCCCCGGGGAGGTCCGCGGCTTCGAGCGCGGGCACACCTACTCGGGAGGCAACCGGGGAGAGCTGGAGAAGTTGCTCGGGGCCGGGGGGGATCGCGTCCTCTACGTCGGCGACCACATCTACGGCGACATCCTGCGCTCGAAGAAGAGCTCGCAGTGGCGCACCTGCCTCGTCATCGAGGAACTGGAGCGGGAGATCGACTGGCTCGACCAGCACCGCACCGAGCTCGAGGAGGTGGCCGGGCTGGAGGAGCTTCGCCTCCGGATCGACGACGAGTCGGCCGCGCACCGGGCGGCGCTGAACGCCGTGGAGCGGCGGGTCGATCGCCTGGCCGCGGGGGACCCGTCCCTCCCCCTGATGGAGGCCGAGCGGGTGCGGCTGAAGCGGGAACTCGAGTCGCTCCGCGCCGCGCTGCGCGACGCCAACGCCCGCGTGGCCGGGCTGCAGGCCGCCGTCGAGAGCGGCTACAACCGCTACTGGGGGCTCACCTTCAAGGAGGGGAGCGAGAACTCCCGCATCGGCGAGCAGATCGAGGACTACGCCTGCGTGTACACCAGCCGGGCCTCCAACTTCGTCTTCTACTCCCCCATGCAGTACCTCCGCGTGCTGCGCCGGGCCATGCCGCACGAGGCCTCGGCGCTGCGGCTCGCACCGTGGGGCAACTCGTCGGCTTGACCAGCCGGCAAGGGGTCGATACACCCGTCGGCGGCGGGACGTCCCAGGCTGGTGCCGGGCCCGGTCTTCAAAACCGGTGAGGGGTGTCGAGAGGCGCTCCTGGGGGGTTCGATTCCCCTGTCCCGCCGTCTTTCGCTGGTCCCTCTTTCTCGTGTGAGTCCGAGAGGATGGGGCCGTTCACCACCATGCGGAGCCCGGAGGTGGGCACATGGGGTGGGCACACGGACTCCCGGTGTGGGAACTCGATGGCGAGCACCGCCCGGCACGACCGAGGCCAGATGATGCCGGTGCGCGTGTACATCTCCGACGCCGTCTTCGGGCTCGGGTGCGTCAAGCGGTCGAGGTCCTTCTCGTCGGCGCCGCCGGCCAGCGCGAGCGACCGGAAGGTCGAACGGCTCTCGTAGTGGCGCTGGTGGCTCATGCCGAGCCGCACGAGGTCCGCGGTCCAGTACTTCCCGGAGCCGCAGTTGCCTCGGATGCCACTCCCCCTGAAGGTGAGCCAGCGACGTGCAGCGCGAGAACACGCCAGGGCTGGGCGAAAAGAAGAGCCGTCACCACACCCTTTTGTGACGGAGCGGCAACCTCCGGCCCGTTCAAGGGCTGGACGGGCCGGAGATCGGACCCGTGCTAACGTTTGGCCCCGTGCGCTCCTCCGGGACAGGTGGACACAGCGGCGACGGCCCCGTTCGGCGGCCCGCTGGCCTCGAAGCGAGGCTCGCCGATGCGCTGGTGACGCGCCTCGTGGAATCCCGGTTCTCCGAGGCGCTCATGGAGCAGATCCTCGCCGCGCTGACCGAGAGTCGAGACGTCGAGCGGCTGGTGATCCACCTGCTGCGGCAGCCCGACGTCAACGGAACCGTCGACGAGCTCGTCGACCAGCAGCTGGAGCGGGTTCTCCCGGGGCTGGCGGATAGCGAGGCGGTCCGGGAGCTGGTGCGCGAACAGGTCGACCTCTACCTCCAGCACATCGCCGCGCACCCGGAAACCGTCCAGCAGGTCGTCCGCGCCCAGGTCGATCTCTATCTGCAGCACCTCACCGAGAATCCGGAGCCCATTCGCCAGCTCATCCAGGATCAGAGTCGCGGGATGCTGCGCGACGTCCAGGCGACCGTACGGGCACGGGCCTTCGTGGCCGACGACGCGGTGGACGAATGGATCGGCCGCGTGCTGGGGCGTTCATGAGTCGGCGCTACGCAGGCCTGGTGAGCCGGGGAGTCGCCCGCGCCCTGGACATGGTCCTGCTCGCGCTGCTCATCGCCGGAGGAAGCTGGCTCGTCCGGCAGTTCTTCGGCATCGATCCCGAGCATTGCTCTCCCGACACCGGGTGGTGGCACCTGCGGGCGCGTGTGTGCCGGTACTTCCCCTACGTGGTCCCGGTGGCAGGAGTGATCATCCCGCCGCTGTACCGCATCATCTTCTTCGTCATCGCCGGGCAGACGCTCGGGATGGGGGTCATGGGGCTCCGCCTGCTGCGCGAGGACGGCCGGCGCGTGCGCATGCGCCAGGCGCTGAAGCGTGTCGCGGCCTTCTACGTCACCCTCGGGCTCGGGTCCTTCCTCATCCCCCTGACGGCGCGCCGCCGGGCACTGCATGACATCGTTGCCGGAACGGTGGTGGTGTACGACTGGGCCGACCACGCAACGGACGTCCGGCGTGCCATCGAGCAGGTACGGTCGGCAGAAGCCTGACCGCGCTCCTCACTTGCGGTGGTGGGGCCTTCTAACTGCGCCTGGGACGCCCGGAGAGCGTCTCGTCCACGCCGTTCCAGACCAGCCCCTGCCCGTCCATCGCCCCCGTGTTCTCGATCCAGGGCTTGCCCGCGAATGCGTGGAGGGTCGAGGCAGTTCCAGCCAGGCCAGGGTCGCCGACCCACCCGACACGATGCTCGCGGGTGTCGCCGCGAAGGAGGAGACCTCCGGAATCGCGGAGGACGTCCCGCCGCCTCAGTCCGCGGACCCGCCGAAGTACTTGCGCGCGTCGAGCCGGAACCGGAGGTAGATGTTCCAGCTCGGTCCGAGGCTGAAGGAGCCGCTGCCGTCGTTGTAGGCGACGTTCATCGGGATCTCGACGTTGAAACCCAGCTGGAACTGGGCGGCGAGCGAGAGCGTGGTCGCGAAGACCCGGGGCGGGATGTACTCGAAGACCGGGAAGTCGAGCTCCAGCGAATCGTAGTTGATGAGCTTCACGTCCGCGGAACTGGTGGTGGGCGTGTAGATGAACTGGTTCGTGTGACCGGTGAAGCCCCACAGGGTGAATCCGACCTCCCTCCCGGCCATGAACTGGAAGGTGCCCAGGTCGGTCTCCCACTTGCGCTCGAAGGGCAGGAGCCCGCCCGCAGCCGAGGCGAAGACGACGCTCGTCGCCGCCTGCGGGTCGGCAAACATCAGGACCGGGGCCAGGATCAGCAGGTCGAACGGGACCACGTAGAACGGCATGCGCAGCGAGAGCTTCAGGGCGGTGCGGGAGTTCACCCGCGGTACCGCCGGGTCGGTTCGCTTGCCCGATGCCAGGGGGTACGGCGTGCAGGTCGAACACCCGAGGTCGAGCTGCACCGGCCCCGACACCAGCTCCGCTTGCAGCCAGATCTGCCCGTCCATGCTCCTCGTGAGCAGTCCTTCGAGCCCGAGCCCGACGCGGGCTCCGATCTCGAACTCCGACCGGATGCGGGCGTTGGACCAGCTGTCGTAGCCGCCGAGCGCCGTACCGAGCGAGTATCCGGAGATGGCTCCGATGAACGGCCCCATGTCGGCGCGTGCCCGGGGCGGGTGGATCTCGTCCTTCCCGCCCGCAGGAACGGGAGTGTCCTGGAGGATCATGGTCGTGGCGCTGCGGGCCACCAGATCGGCGGGTGGCGCCGGCAGGAACTCGGCCTTGCAGAAGTCGAGCTTCTCGATCTCCTTCTCCGCGGGCGAGAGCTCCCGGCTCGCCAGCGGCATCCGTCCCTCGGCGGCGCTCGCCATCTGGGCCAGGCTCCGCTTCACGGTCACCGCGGCCACCTTCATGTCCTGCTCGGTCATGTTGGCGTCGCCGTGGCTCGCGAAGAGGTCCCCCCTCCACGTCATCGTGGTGAGACCGATGGTGGAGTAGTAGTCGTGCGTGCCCTTGGCCCAGGCCGGGCCGCCCCAGATCGCCGCGTAGTGGCCGGAGGAGAACGAATCCTCCAGGAAGTGGAGCGCGACCCCTTCCGCCACGAGCGACCGGCGCGCCAGCTCGCCCTTCTCGGCCGCCGGCGCCGCGTGGTAGAGCGCCGCGAGCCTGAGCGCCAGCATGTGGTACTCGGTGTAGAGCCCGGTGGCGTTGATCTCGGTGGTCGGGAGCAGGACGCGGTCGAGGTATCCGTCCAGGGTTTCCCTCTTCTCCACCGGGCCGCGCGGGACCAGGAAGTGGGCGTTGTTCCCCTCGGCCCGGGTAAGGTAGCGGGGATCGACGTACTGCATGGCGAGGTGGGAAAGGCTCCAGACGTCCTCGTGCTGGGCCGGGCTCTCGGACTTCGCGAGCCGCTCCTTGGTGCGGGCGGCGACCCAGACCACCTTGACCGCCCACTGCTCCTTGGAGACGTCGGCCCAGAGTTCGTCCGCCGAGCAGGAGTGGTCGGCGGCGAGCGCGGGGAACGAGGCGAAGTCCACGCAGACGCCGTCCCAGTCGCCGTACCTGGTGGTCGGCTGGGATCCGGGATCCACGAGCTTCGTGCAGACCTGCTTGCCACCGATCTTCTGCGCGTCGCCCCACATGGCGTCGAGGGTCTTGCGTTCCCCGGCTGGCAGGTCGTTCACCGCGGCGGCCGCGATGTCCCGGTGCTCGGGCCAGATCCAGGCCAGGGCGGGCGCGGGCAAGAGCGTCACCAGCGCGGCGGCGACCACCGCCGCACCGGCTGCGAGAGAGAACGGATCGGGATCGAACTGTTTCGACGGGTTCACGGGTCTCCCCCGAGGGCAGGTCATCGCAGGTCAGTAGCAGAAGCGCGCGGTACCGATCCAGCAAGGATGCAACCCGGGATTCGGGCTGCCCGTGGCTTGCCCGCCATTCGACCGACCCCCATTCGAGGGGTCGTCCGAGAGGCGATGCGCCCGACGAGGCCACACTCGATTGCGTCGCCCTTTCGTACCGGGAGTCAAGTAGTCTGTCGCATCCCCGAAGTTCGACTTCTCGTACCGGAGACTCCACATGAGAAGGCTGATCGTTGCCGCCCTCGCAGTCCTCGCCGCCACCTTCTCCAGTGCCCAGGCTCCCGCCAAGCCCGCCGCCGACGGTCCGGTCGAGGTGCAGGCCTCCGGAACCCCCGGCAAGGCCACCGCCAAGCGCTCCGCCCAGGCCACCGCCACCATCACCGTCATCGACAAGGCCGGCCGCACCGTCACCCTGAAGAACAAGGCGGGCGAGACGGAAACCCTGAAGGTCGGCCCCGAGGTGAAGCGCTTCGACGAGTTCGCCGTCGGCGACGTCATCCAGGTCGAGTACGAGCAGGCCCTGGCGCTCGAGTTCCAGCCGGCCGGCTCCGAGAACGTCCCGCTGACCGCCATCGCCTCCGGCGGCCGCGCCGAGAAGGACCAGGCCCCCGGAGCCGTGGCCGCGGCCGGCGTCCAGGGCACCACGACCGTCACCGCGATCGACGCCGCCACGCGGGTGGTCTCGCTCCAGGGACCGGGCGGTAACGTCTTCAAGGTGAAGGCCGGACCCAAGATCCAGATGGAGAAGCTCAAGGTCGGCGACAGGATCCTCGCCACCTACGTCGAGGCCGTCGCCATCAAGCTGGAGAAGGCCAAGAAGTAACGGCGCCGTGAAGGCCCCACCGCCCGCGTTCGACCGACCCCGCATCACACTGGGAGTCGTTGCCCTCGGGGCCCTGACGCGCCGTCACAGCACCGCGAGCAGGGCGAAGATGAACTGTGGGTAATACGGGTTCTTCCCCGCGGCGTCCCCCTTCATGCGGATGCCCGGCCCGCCGGAGGGGGTCGCCCAGAGGTCGGCGGCGACGCGCTTCAGGTCGTAGAGCCGGTTGTCGTAGCGGGCCACGAACCCGTCGGGCGAGAACGCGATGCGAACCCGCTTCCCGTCCACGGTGCCCTGGCAGATCCAGCCGTCGCCGTCCCGGTCCATCACCATGTTCAGGTTACCGCCGGAAATGCGCTTCTCGGTCACCCTGAAGACACCGTCCAGGTCCTTGATGTTGCCTTTCCACTCCCCGTTGCCATCGTCGGTGAGGTTCACCTTGGGCCCACGCACACGCCCCGGGCCGTAGGCCGCCGAGTTGTTGGCGGGGAGCGTGATCACCTCGCCCACCATGGCCTCGATGGCCTGCGTGGGGGCGGAGGGAGGCGCGGGGTCCGCGGCGAGCCCGGACATGGGCACCGCGAGGGCGAGGGCGACGAGCAAAGGGGGGATTCGGGCCACGGGTGTCCTCCGATCGGTGGGGTCTGATGCGCTACGGCGCGGCCTGCGGGTTGCCGCCGGCCATGGCCCGCTTGAGCCAGCGCTCGTACGGAATGGGCACGACCATGCTGGCGACGAGGTAGAGCAGCACCGCACCAGTCACCGCCGGAACGTGCTCCGGCAGAGCGCTCGAGGCGAGGAGGAGCGCGACCCCGGGATGCCGCGAGACGTTCGCCGACGCGAGCGCACCGCGCTTGCCGGCGTCGGGCCCACCGAGGAGGTGGCCCACGAGCAACCCGAAGCCGATGATCAGCACGCTGACGACGATCGTTCCCCGGCCGGTGACGGCGAGGATGTTCCTGCCTTGGGCCACGAGCAGGGCGACCCCGCCGAGCAGGAGGAGCACCGTGCCGGCCCGGTCGGCGAGGAAGGCGAGGCGCGGGGCGGACGCCGGCAGGAACCTCCCGAGGATCATGCCCACCGCGAGCGGCAGGCCGATGGTGACGAGCAGCATCAACTCGACCGCCCAGGGCCCCCGGGCGGTGTGCACTCCGAACACCCCGTTCACGATCCAGATCATGACAGGCACGACCAGGATCGACGCCGCCGTCGCCATGACCTCGAGGCCGATGACGTAGTCGGACGCTGCACCCAGCGCGTACCCCTTCTTGGCCCACGGCGGCAGCACCGGGGCGACCGCGAATCCCAGCAGCGCGGCGCCCACGCCCGCCCGGAGATCGAGAAGCCAGACGAGGAGGAGCACGAAGGCCGGCTGCAGGATGAACATCGCGGCCAGGGCCCGGACGCCGAGGTCCGGCCGCCGCAGGAGCAGCAGCGAATCGCCCGGCCGGGCCCGAAGGCCGATCGCCAGCACGAGCAGCACGACGCCGAGGACCAGCACGAGCTTCAGGATGGTGGCAGGATCCAAGTCGATCTCCGGGAAGTTGTCCGATGTACCTGCGTGCTCTGGGCTTCGGAGCGGTCAGCTGAGCGGGCCCACCCGGAGCATGATGCTCAGGATCGCCGCCAGCCCCAGCAGCAGGAGCAGGAAGGAGGTGACGAGTGACATGGAAATGGGGAAGGAACTCGTGCCCGGCAGGTATCCCCGCTCGATGAAATGGGCCCTCTGCCGGCGGAGCTGCGACATGTAGCTGTAGTGATAGACGGTCCCGAGGAGGAGGACGAGTACGCCGATGAAGACGAGGGCCAGACCGAAGCGCGCCGGGGCCCGCGGCGGGATGATCCCGGACCCGGCCGGGCCGCTCGACACCCCCTGGAAGAAGCTGAAGATCGTGAAACCGAAGCCGATGAGCGAGAGCGACGTCCGCATGGTCGCCATGAGGGTCCGCTCCGCCGCCATCCGCGTCCGCTGGACCGAAAGGCTGGTCCGCAGGGAGGCCATCTTCTCGTTGGCGCCGAGGTCGTCGTAGTTCATCTGGCGTTCCAGTAGTACCGGAGGTTTACCCATGCGGACGTGAAGCTCGCCACGTGCTCGCTGGCGAGCCGCCCCTGCTGCCAGTCGATCTCTATCCCGGCCGCGAGTTCCGGGACGCCAGTGTAGTAGATGCCGAGACCGTAGTTCTGCGTCGTTGCCAGCGCGCCGCCGAGGGGCGAGAGGATGGAGTAGACGCCGCTCAGCCCGAGGGGCACGAAGGGCACGAGGGGCCGGAGGTCCAGATCGACCATGCCGGCGAAGGCGATCCCGCTCGAGGCGAACTGCGCGTTTCCGGAACCGTCCGGGAAGAGGAGCCGGAGGTTCAAGGTCACGCCCAGGAAAGGAAACGGCGCGAACGAGCCGGCGAGGGCGGGGATCCACGTGAGTGCCCGGTTTTCCTGGTAGAACTGGTCGAGGGAGATCTGGCCGCTGTTCACGGCGTTGATGAGCCCCTGCACGAGGAGCGCCGTGAATACCGGACCGTACTGGGCGTCCAGGATGGCCGCCAGGCGCACGTGTTCCCCGATCCGCAGGCTTCCCTTCAGCCCCACCAGTCCCGTGATCCGGGCGCTCGTGCCGAGGACCAGGAGTGCGCGGTTGCCCGTGCCCAGGTAGGCCTGGGTATCGGCCGACGCATGGACCGAGATCCACTCCAGGATCCGCACGTCGAGGGCCATGCCCAGCCCGAGCCCGTTGAAGCCGTAGTTCCGGGTGTTGACGAAGTCGACCCGGGGCGGGGGCCCGAGGTCGAGCGTGGGCCCGGTGGCACTGCCGCCGCCCACACCCCAGAAGAGCCCCACCCCCGTGTACGAGAAGGGATCCTGGACGAGATGGGAGGGAACGAACAGGTGACCGGCGAGGGCGCGCTGGCTGACCGGTTCGCCCCTCGTCCCCTGCACCGGGACCGGATCCACCTGGGCACGGCCCGGCGCGGGTGCGGCGACCAGCAGGAGGACGCCGAGGAGTGGACCGGGGCGGAGTCTCATTCCGGGTGATTCTAACGTCGGCGGCGATCTTCGCTCGCCCGATGACGATTCCTGGTGCCGTGTTCCGGATGCCCGGATTAGATTGGACGGACGCCTCCGCCCCCCGTCCTCCTCGCCTCCGGGTGCCCCATGAAACGCCTGCCCATCGCGCTGGCCGTCCTCGCCGCCGGAGCAGCCCTCGCCCAGGCGCCCGCCCCGGCCTCGGCGACTCTCGCCAACACCTGGCCTCGCGTCATCGGTGTGGAGAACGGCTCAGTCGAGATCTTCCAGCCCCAGATCGAGAGTTTCCGGGGTGACCAGCTGGCCGCGAGGGCGGCCGTCGCCTGGACGCCGACCGGCCGTCCTCCCGCATTCGGAGTCGTCTGGGTGGAGGCCCGGGTCTCCATCGACAAGGTCGCCGGCGACGTCGGCCTCCAGGACGTGAAGGTCCAGCGCGTCCGCTTCGCGAACATGAGCAAGGAGCAGGAGCAGCAGGGCCGGGCCCTTCTCGAGAGGGAGATCCCCACCTGGGACCTGCACCTCTCCGTCCTCGAGCTGGAGGCGAGCATCGCCGTCAACGAGCAGGAGATCCAGTCCTCCGAGGCGCTCGATTTCACGCCGCCGCGGATGGTCTTCTCCCAGGAACCGGCGGTGCTGCTCGCCTTCGACGGAGCCCCCATCGAGCGACCGGTCGAGTCGACCGAGCTGCGCCGCGTGGTCAACACGCCAATGCTGGTGCTCTTCGATCCGGCCACCCGGAGCTACTACCTGTCGGGCGGGAAGTTCTGGTACGCGGCGCCCGCCGCCACGGGACCTTTCGCCCCGGTGGCCGCGCCTTCGCCGGCGGTGAGCGCCTTCTTCGCCCGGAATCCCCCGCCGCCCATCGAGCTGGAAGGGAACCCGGAGGAGCAGGCGGCCGAGAAGGCCCTGCTCGAGCCCGCCTCGCCGCCGCGGATCGTGGTGGCCACCGAGCCCACCGAGCTCTTCGTGTTCGACGGGGCTCCGCAGTACCGGCCGGTGGGGGACGACGCCTACCTGCTCTACGTCGCGAACACCCAGAGCCACGTGCTCGTCGACGTCCAGTCGGGCGAGACCTACGTCCTCGCCTCCGGGCGCTGGTTCAAGGCGGCGTCCCTCGACGGACCCTGGGTGAACGTTCCCCCCGACCAGCTCCCCGGCCCCTTCGCGGAGATCCCACCCGAGTCGGACATCGGCGACGTGCGCACCTTCGTGGCCGGCACCCCGGAGGCCACCGACGCGGTCGCCGACGCGCTCATCCCGCAGACCGCCGAGATCCGGCGGGACCAGCAGTTCCTGCCGGCGTACGACGGACCGCCCCAGTTCCAGCGGATCGAGGGGACGGAACTGTCCTACGCCGTCAACACGCCCGACGCGGTGGTTCTCGACGCGGGCCGTTACTGGGCGTGCGATCAGGGGGTCTGGTACGCGGCTCCCGCCGCGGAAGGGCCGTTCACGGTGGCCGACCAGCGGCCCCCGCACATCGACCAGGTGCCGCCCACCGTTCACATCTACCACACGCGTTATGTGTTCGTTTACCGGTCGACTCCCCAGGTGGTGTTCGTCGGGCACACTCCCGGTTTCGTGGGCGTGTACCGCCACCGCGGCGTGGTCGTCTTCGGCACCGGATTCGTCTACCGCCCGTGGATCGGCCCCACCGTCTTCTTCGCGCGCCCCACCACGTTCGGCGTCCATGTGGTCTACAACCCGTGGACGGGATTCGGGTTCGTGGTCAGCCCGGCGACGCCGTTCATCACGGTCGGCATCCACTTTCACCCTGCGTTCGGACCCCGCCCCCGCCCACCGGGCTGGTGGGGGCCAGTCGTCGTCCGTCCGGTTTTCATCGTCCCGCCGTCGCGGCACGGATGGCATCGGCCGCCGCCGGGCTTCCGCCCTCCCCCCCCCATGGTTCGTGCCCCGCCACCCGGCGCCCGGCCTCCGCCCGTCAGCCGCCCGCCGCCGCCGCGGCCCCAGGCACCGGTGGCCCGGCCGCCGGCGGCCGGAGCCCGTCCCGGCGTCCCACAGGGCCAGCGCCCTGGAAGCAACATCTACAACCAGCCCCAGAACCGCCCGCGCAACGCCGAGCGCCCGGTGGCGCAGGCCCCACGGCCGACGCCGCAGCCGGTGGACCGGCCCAACAACGTCTTCGGCGACCGGTCCGGAAACGTGTACCGCCAGAACGACCGGGGCAACTGGGATCGGAACACCAGGCAAGGCTGGGAGCCGCAGCGTCCCACGCAGCCCGCGCCCGGAAACACCAACCGGCCCACGCCCCCCCCTGGTACCGGTCAGCGGCCAACGCCGCAGATCCCGGGCCAGAACCAGGGGCAGACGCCCAGACCGGCCCCCGGCCAGCCGACCGGCCAGCCGAGCCGACAGCCGACCCGCCAGGCGCCACCCCCGGGGCAGAACCAGCGCGGGGCAGCACCGGCCGGCCTTGGCCAGGATGCGGCCGCCCGCCAGCGAAGCGCACCCCAGCCGGCGCGACCCACACCCCAGCAGCAACCGGCTCGGGCCGCTCCGGCAGGCGCTGGGGCGGGTGGCCAGCGGCGCTGAAAAAGGCCGGACCCGGGCCAGGGTCCGGCCCAAGAACGGGTTCCGCGCGACTAGAAGTGGAACTCGGGCGAGACCTGGAGCTGCAGCCCGCCGATCCAGTAGCCGTTGAAGCTTCCGGCCTCGATGACCACGTCGACGCCAGCTCCGATCCTGCTCGTGTTCAGGAAGGATGCGCCGCCGCCGATGCGGAAGGCGCCGCCGACGTGCGAATCGGGTCCGATGTACATGCCGCCCCCGACCCGGAAGCGGCCGACCGTGTCCTGCGTCGACGGGCCGAACTTGGCGACGTAGTCGAAGGTGGGCTCCCACATCGTCACATTGTCCGAGTGGCTCAGGGTCTGGGAACCGTTCCACCACGTGGAGCTGACCGTGCCGATGGCGACGTTGAATCCCACGCTGATGTTGTTCATGCCCCCCACGTTGAGGTCGATCTGGGGGCCGAACACGAACGGGATGTAGCTCGTGTAGGAGGACGACGAGCAGGAAGTCCAACCCCACGTCCAGCTGTAGTAGCAGCTGTACCAGCTGGCGTTGTAGAAGCCGACGCCGAGGTTGATACGGGCCACGTTGTCCCAGACCTGGAGCGGCTGGACGGGCAGGGGCTGCGCCCCTGGCTGCGTGAACGTGAACTGGGCGCTCGCCGGGGCGGCGGCGGCGAGCGCGCAGGTGAGGACGGCGATGCGGGCGAGGCGGATCATTGTTTCTTCCCTCCATGGTGGTGAATTCGAGGTGACCGATTATAGCCAACGGGGGCCTGGCGCGCCTCGTGCTGCGGAAGGATTTGTCATGCCACGTACCTTCCCTTCACTTCGGAGCACACACACACTCGACGCGACAAACTAAGGAGATCTCGATGAATCCGACCCGGATGATCCTCGCCCTCGCACTGGCGGCCTCGGCGCTCCCCTCGACCGCCCAGTCGCCCGCCCCGAAGCCCGATGCCGCCGCTGCCCCCGCCGCAGCACCGGCGCCGAAGGCCCCCGCGGCACCGCAGGCCGCGGAAGCCGATTACGTGCCCGCCGGCGAGGTCCGCATCCGCCTCTCCGGGTCCTACGATGCGACGCGGGTGCGGGGCCCCAACACCAACCTGACCCTCGCAGCAGACGGCCGCTGGGCCGGGACCATCTCCGGCAACTCGGTCCGGCTCCAGGTCACCCCCACCCGGATCTCGGGGGCTGGAGTGACCCTGACCGTCGCCCGCGAGGCCGACCGCCTCTCCGTCCAGGGGACGGCCAGCGGGGCCCGCGTGCGGATCGTCGCCACCAAGACCTCCATCGACGCGCAGGCCGGCAACCGGAGGTTCAATGCCACCCGCGACGCGGACGGCAACTGGCGCCAGGCCAACCAGGCGGGGGGAGCGACCAACTTCCGCTTCACCGGCTCGGCATCCGATCCGCTGACCGCACCCTATCCGCAGTGGATCCTGGCCGTCATCGCGGCGCTCTGAGCGGGTCCTCCACCGGACTGCGCAGCGCGATCATGCTCAGGACGAAGTAGCCGGCCAGGGCCGCCGCGAGATGTTTCAGGGTGTGGCCGCTCACCCCGGCCATCTCCAGTACCTGCCAGTCCAGCGCTTCGAGGACCTTCGCCGCCACGTAGGCGGCGAAGATCTTGTAGACGTCGTTGGCGCGGGTGTATCGCGACGGCAGCACCGCCATCACCAGCATCACGAGGACGGAGAAGGCCTGAAGGATGCCGTACGGAGTCACGTTCCCGGCGCCCGCCCGCTCGGTCTCTCGCCAGTAGACGACCGAGCCCACACCCACGAGCAGCATGGGGGCGACCAGGATCACCCCGGCTCTCAGGCTGATCCGTTCGGCGACCTGCGCGGCCACGAGCGCCATGAAGGAGATGGTCATGGGCACGCGATCCCAGAACAGCGTCTCGTTGTCCGGGGCCAGGTGATAGTAGGCTGACCCCCCCGCGGTCAGCACCATCCCGACGAAGAACACGACGTAGAGCAACCGCTCGGCACCGGTGACGAGCCGGGTGCGGGGGAGGAGCGCGACCACGATGCCCGCCACCCCCACCAGCAGGAACGCCGCGTTGGAGGTCACGTCGAGGAAGTTGGCCATCCCGAGCATGCGCCGGGAGTCGGCAAAGTCGTGGTAGGCGGGGGGCTGGGGCATCGCCGGAAGCAGGAACGCCGCGGCGATCGCCACGGCCGTCAGCCCCACGATCAACCAGGTTCGCTTCCGCATGACGGACACCTCGTCTTCTTAGACGATGGGCGCCCCGCGGTCGAGTACCGCAATCTCCCTCGACGCCCCCGGTCTTCTGGATTAGCTTTTCCAGGGACCCCATGGGCGATCGGGGTTCCTCTCGGGAGGGGGCAGCGATGCGTACGACAGGACGGTGGGCAGGTGCCGGCTTCGCCTTGCTCCTCGCGGCAGCGACCGCACGGGCCGAGCACCCGATACCGCCCGAGTACCCGACCGACGAGGGTCTCGCCAGGGCGGCCCAGAACCCGGTGTCCGACCTGATCAGCGTTCCCTTCCAGGACATCATCGGCTTCGGCGTCGGCCCGCAGAGGGAGGTCGCCAACGTCCTCAACATCCAGCCGGTCGTCCCGTTCCACCTCACCGCGGACTGGAACCTCATCTCCCGGACCATCCTGCCCATCGTGACCATGCCCAACTTCGACGGCGGCGGGAGCACGACGGGACTCGGAAACGTAACGGCCACGGCCTTCCTGTCTCCAGCCAGTCCGGGGGCGGTGATCTGGGGCGCCGGTCCGGTGGCCACCTTCCCGACCGCCACCTCGCCGCTTCTCGGGTTTTCGCAGTCCACGTGGGGGCTCGGCCCCTCGGTCGTACTCCTCACCACGCCCACCCCGTGGGTGCTGGGCGTGCTCGCGAACAACGTCTGGTCGGTCGCGGGAGCGAAGGCGAACACCTTCCTGCTCCAGTACTTCGTGAACTACAACTTCGAGAGCGGCTGGTACCTGACGACGGGGCCCATCATCACCGCGAACTGGGAGGCGCCCTCCTCGCAG
>CAIQRS010000105.1 GCA_903874275.1 uncultured Anaeromyxobacter sp. | reverse complement strand
GGCTTCCGGCTCAATTTCCGGATGGGGTTCCGCCTCACCCTGTCACCACGGGTGAAGTTTCACGGCTGGGTGGGGGAGGAGGAGAAGCGGCGCATCCTCTCCGGCTCGAAGGGGCTCCTCTTCCCGGTCCGCTGGCGGGAGCCCTTCGGCCTGGCCATCGTGGAGAGCCTCTACTTCGGTTGCCCCGTCTTCGGGACGCCCTACGGGTCGCTGCCGGAGCTGGTGCCTCCCGACGTGGGATTCCTCTCGGCCGACGCCGGGGAGCTGGCCGAGGCGGTCCGCGGCGCGGTGCGCTTCGACCGGAGGCGGTGCCACGAGCACGCCGTGACGGGCTTCGGGGTCGGGACCATGACCGACCGGTACCTGGAGGCCTACGAGCGGGTGCGCGCGGGGGAGCACCTGCACGAGACGCCGCCGCGGCGGGTGGCGCCGCCGGATCCGGGGCTCCTGCCCTTCGGTTGAGGCCGGCCGCGCCCTACAGCATGGCCCGGCGCATGTCGCGCAGGAGCTCGGCCAGGTAGGTGGTGAAGCGGGCCCCGGCCGCCCCGTCCACGACCCGGTGGTCGTAGGACAGCGAGAGCGGGAGGATCTTGCGGGGCGCGAAGCGCTCGCCGTCCCAGACCGGGCGGACCGAGACGCGCGACGCCCCCAGGATGGCCACCTCGGGCGCGTTCACGATGGGTGTGAAGGCCGTGCCGCCGATGCCGCCCAGGCTGGAGATGGAGAAGGTGCCTCCCTGGATGTCGGCGGCGGCGAGCTTGCCCTCGCGCGCCCGGGCCGAGAGCTCCCCGAGCTCACGGGCGATCTCGAGCACCCCCTTGCGGTCGGCGTCGCGGAGCACAGGGACGACCAGGCCGTTCGGGGTGTCGGCGGCGAACCCGACGTGGAAGTAGCGCTTCAGGACCAGGCTGTCGCCGTCCAGGGAGGAGTTGAAGTCCGGGAAGCGCTTCAGGGCGGCCACGCAGGCCTTCACCAGGAAGGCGAGCAGCGTGACCTTGGGCCCCTTCTCCCCCAGCTCGGCGTTGAGCTTCACCCGGAAATCCTCGAGGTCGGTCACGTCGGCCTCGTCGAACTGGGTGACGTGCGGGATCATCACCCAGTTGCGGGCCAGGTTGGCGCCGGCGATCTTGCGGATCCGGGAGAGGGGCCGGGTCTCCACCGGTCCGAAGCGGGCGAAGTCCACCTTGGGCCAGGGGAGCAGGTCGAGCCCGACGCCGCCCGGCACCTGCCCGGCCAGCGCCTGCTTGACGAACTTCTGCACGTCCTCCTGGAGGACGCGGCCGCGCGGTCCGCTTCCGGTGACCCGGGAGAGGTCCACGCCCAGTTCCCTGGCCACCTTCCGGACGGCGGGCGAAGCGTGGGCCTGGCCGGACGGGGTCGG
Source organism: uncultured Anaeromyxobacter sp. (assembly GCA_903874275.1). Classification (GTDB taxonomy): domain Bacteria; phylum Myxococcota; class Myxococcia; order Myxococcales; family Anaeromyxobacteraceae; genus CAIOAK01. The sequence goes on along the minus strand of CAIQRS010000105.1, from coordinate 31,144 downwards.
TCCGGACGCGGCCACGGCCGCGGGAGAGGGTGGCGCCACGGGAACGGGTGGCGCCGCGGGAGCCGCGACTGGCGGTGCAACCGGAGGCGCGACGGACGCCGACACCGGCGTCGCCGGGACGCCCGACTCCCCCGCGGTCTCGAGCAGGATGACCAGGGACCCCTCGCCCACCCGGTCGCCCACCTTCACCCGCACCTCGCGCACCGTCCCGGCGAACGGGGAGGGTACGTCCATCGTCGCCTTGTCCGACTCCAGCGTGACGAGCGACGCGTCGGCCGCCACGCCCTCGCCGGGCTTCACCAGCACCTCGATGACCCCGACGTCCTTGAACCCGCCGATGTTCGGGACCCGCACCTCGAGTACGCTCATGATCACACCGTCCAGGGCGCGGGGCGGGAGCCGTCGATGCCGTACTTGCGCAGGGCCTCGGCGGCGCGGGCGGCGGGAAGGACCCCGTCGTCGGCGAGGGCCTTCAAGGCGGCGACGACGACGTGGAAGCGGTCCACCTCGAAGAAGCTGCGCAGCTTCTCGCGGGTGTCGGATCGGCCGAAGCCGTCGGTGCCGAGCACGACGTAGCGCCGGGGGACGAAGGCCCGGATCTGCTCGGCGTAGGAGCGGACGTAGTCGGTGGCCGCGACCACCGGCCCCTTCGTGGCGGAGAGCCTCTCCTCCACGAACGACCGGCGCGGCTTCGCCTCGGGGTGAAGCAGGTTCTCCCGGGCCGCGGCGTTCCCCTCGCGCGCCAGCTCGGTGAAGCTGGGGGCGCTCCAGAGGTCGGACTCGACGCCCCAGTCGGCACGCAGCAGTTCCGCCGCCGCCGCGACCTCGTGGAAGATGGCGCCCGAGCCGAGGAGCTGCACGCGCGGCGCCTTGGGCCCGTCGCCCCCCTTGCGGAAGAGGTAGAGCCCACGCCGGATCCCGTCCTCGACCCCTTCCGGCATGGGCGGCTGCCGGTGGTTCTCGTTGAGGAGCGTCAGGTAGTAGTAGACGTCCTCCTGCGCCTCGTGCATGCGCCGCAGGCCGTCCTGGATGATCACCGCCACCTCGTAGCCGAAGGCCGGGTCGTAGGAGACGGCGTTGGGGATGGTGGCCGAGATGACGTGCGAGTGGCCGTCCTGGTGCTGGAGCCCCTCGCCGTTCAGCGTGGTCCGCCCCGACGTTCCTCCGAGCAGGAAGCCGCGCGAGCGCATGTCGCCGGCGGCCCAGGCCAGGTCGCCGACGCGCTGGAAGCCGAACATCGAGTAGAAGATGTAGAAGGGGATCATCGGCACGCCGTGCACCGAGTAGGAGGTGGCCGCGGCGATCCAGTCGGCCATGGCGCCGGCCTCGTTGATGCCCTCCTGCAGGATCTGCCCCTTCTTGTCCTCCTTGTAGAAGGAGAGCTGGTCGGCGTCCTGCGGCGTGTAGAGCTGCCCGACGTGGCTCCAGATGCCCAGCTGCCGGAACATGCCCTCCATGCCGAAGGTGCGCGACTCGTCGGCGACGATGGGCACGACGTGCGGGGCGACGACCTTGTCCCGCAGCAGGATCTGGAGGAACTGCACGAAGGCCATGGTGGTGGAGATCTCGCGATCGCCGCTCCCCTCCAGCAGCCGGGCGAAGGTGGCGAGCGGGGGGATGGGCAGCACCGTCGATCCGCCGCCGCGGCGGGGCCGGTCGCCGCCCAGCTCGGTGCGGCGCGACTTCAGATACTCGAGCTCCCTCGAGCCCTCCTCGAACTTCACGTAGGGGACGTCCTCGAGCCGGTCGTCCGGCACCGGGATCTGGAAGCGGTCGCGGAAGCGGCGGATGGCCTCCACCGACATCTTCTTCTGCTGGTGGGTGATGTTCTGGGCCTCGCCCGACTCGCCCATGCCGTAGCCCTTCACGGTCTTGGCGAGGATGAGCGTGGGCTCGCCGGTGTGCTGCATGGCGGCCTGGTAGGCGGCGAAGACCTTGAACGGGTCGTGGCCGCCGCGGTTCAGGTTCCAGATGTCCTCGTCGGAGTAGTCGGCCACCATGGCCCTGAGCTCGGGCGTGTTGAAGAAGTGCTCCCGGACGTAGGTCCCGTTCTTGGCCTTGTAGGTCTGGTAGTCGCCGTCCACGGCCTCCATCATGCGGCGCTGCAGGGCCCCGGTCCTGTCGCGGGCCAGCAGGGGATCCCAGTGGCGCCCCCAGACCACCTTGATCACGTTCCAGCCGGCGCCGCGGAACTCGCTCTCCAGCTCCTGGATGATCTTCCCGTTGCCGCGCACCGGACCGTCGAGCCGCTGCAGGTTGGCGTTCACCACGAAGACCAGGTTGTCGAGCTTCTCGCGGCCGGCCATGCCGATGGCGCCCATGGACTCGGGCTCGTCCATCTCGCCGTCGCCGGTCAGCGCCCAGACCTTGCGCCCCTGGGTCTTCGCCATGCCGCGGTCGTCCAGGTACTTCATGAAGCGGGCCTGGTAGATGGCCATGAGCGGCCCGAGCCCCATCGACACGGTGGGGAAGTTCCAGAACCTCGGCATGAGCCAGGGGTGCGGGTAGGAGGAGATCCCCTGGCCGTCCACCTCCTGCCGGAAGCGGTCGAGCTGCCGGTCGGTGAGCAGGCCGAGCAGGAAGGCGCGTGCGTAGATGCCCGGCGCGGAGTGGCCCTGGATGAAGACCAGGTCGCCACCCTGCTCATTGGAGGCCGCGCGCCAGAAGTGGTTGTAGCCGATGTCGTAGAGCATCGCCGCCGAGGCGAAGCTGGCGATGTGGCCGCCCACGTTGGTGTCCTTGTTGGCCCGGATCACCATGGCCATGGCGTTCCAGCGGATGAAGTGGCGGATGCGCTGCTCGAGCTCGAAGTCGCCCGGGAGCGGAGGCTGCCGCTCCACCGGGATGGTGTTCACGTAGGCGGTGTTGGCCGAGAAGGGGAGGTAGGCGCCGGAGCGGCGGGCGCGGTCGATGAGCTTCTCGATGAGCCAGTGGGCGCGGTCCGGCCCTTCCCGGGCGATGACGCCCTCCAGGGCGTCGATCCATTCACCGGTTTCCTGCGGGTCTACGTCGGGTGGGCGGTCCATCTGCGCTCCTCGGCCGGGGATCCCAGTAGGTTAACGGGGAATCCGGCCGGGAGCATGGAACAGCGGGGGCGATATCGGAGTGATGGCAGCGCGCGGAAAGGGGAAGGCCCCGTCCCCTCCCGGGGGAGGTGGCGGGGCCTTCACGTTCATCGATGACGAGAGCCGTCGCCGGCTCAGGTCTCCGGCGTCAGTACCAGGTCCTGGAGCCGTGGCAGGCCATGGCGCAAGTGACCTGGCTCGGCGTGACCGTCGCGCTCCCGCCCAGCCCCCCGCCGAAGGCGACGTCTCCCTGGATGCCATTCGTGTGGGTTCCGAAGGCGCGGATGGTGCCATCTGGGTTCACCGAGTTTGCGTGGCAGTCCACGCAGACCAGTTCCGCCGCGTAGCCGGAATCCCACATGCCGGCGACGTTGCCCACGTAGGCGGTCCACTCGGGGGCATCGTTGACGTGCCCGTCGTGCATGGTGGGACCGCTATTTACCCACTTGCTCGAATTCTTACCCGTGAGCGGCGGCTGATCGTGGCAACTCGTGCAGCTGAGCGAGGGAGCGGCAGTGTCCCAGCTCTGGGTGGTCGCACCGTGGCAGGAGACCGTACAGGTCGAGGTCGCCGCGCTGTACCCCACCAGCGTCACCGTGGCGCGCCCGGTCGCTCCGATGTGGGAGAGGTTGGTCGGCACGACGTGGCAGGTGGTGCAGGCCGACGTCGCATGGGCTGCGTGCTTGCCCGTGCGCTGGCTCTCCGGGAAGGCCGGCGGCGGGGCGTAGGCGACGACCGCGCTCGGCGGCGCGGCCATCGCGAGATTGGCCAAGGTGTAGGTCTTGGTGGCCGTGCCGTGGCAGAAGGTGCAGTTTGACTGCCAGTTCACCCAGCTGCCACCCGCCACGCTCGAGTGGCAATTCGTGCAGGTCGCCATGGTGGGACCGTGGCATCCGGTGCAGTCCGGGCTGTTCGGAACGCCGCCCAGGTGGCCGAGGTACTGGGGGCCATGCACGGCGGGGTTGGCGAAGCCCGCGGCGTGACCGCCTCCGCCGCTCCCCTGGACCTGCCCGTCCATGTGAAGCCCGCCGGCGACGATCGTCCCGTCGGAGTTCACGGTGCCGGGGTGGCAGCCGTTGCAGCCGGTGGACGTGGAGTGAGGAGGAGGAGGCGGAGCTCCGTGGCAGAAGCCGCAGTCGGTCAGCCAGTTGCCGTGACCGGCCGCCGCGTGGCATGCGGTGCAGGAAGGAGCGTTGGCGAGGCCGGTGTAGTTCGCGCCGTGGCAGTTGGTGCACTTCGGGGCGCCGGGATCCGGGGTGGCCTTCGACTTGATGAAGTCGAAGAAGAGGGGAGAGTGCTGGGCGGGGTTCGGGATGCGGGAGTGGCCGAGCTGGTCGGGCGGGTTGAACACCGCGACCACCCACTTGTCGCTGCCGTAGGTCAGGGTATTCAGGCTGCAGCCGCCGACGCCGCTGGCGACGGCGCCGGAGCAGTCGCCGGCCCAGGACTGGAAGAACTGGCCGGTGTCGGCGGTGGCGGTGAAGGAGGCGGTAGCGCCCCAGGCAAAGGAGACGGGCTCGCAGAGGTTCTTCGTGCCGCCCGCGGTGCCGCAGTCGATGCGGCCGTCGGCGGAGGTGATGGTGCCGCCCACCGGGCGCGACACGCTCACGTAGTAAGAGACCCCGAACACGCCCTTCTGCTCGCCCGAAGTTCCCGCCGGGGTGGGCTGGTTGCCCCCGCATCCGGCGATGACGACCGTGGCCCCTAGCAAGACTGCGATCTTCGAAAGACGTCCCATGTGCCCCCCCCCGATGCGGCCCCTCAGCCGCAGAAAGTCATTCCCTGCGTGCACGGAACGAGCCATCGACGTGGACGGGACGGGAGGTCAAGCCATGGAAAATACAGTGGAAAGCCAAGATCCCGGAAGGGGCGCGTCAGCCCGCATGGGTGTACTCACTCAGGCGGGTGGGGCAATGTGCGCACGGTACCCGGAGGGGTAGCCCCAACTGGGTGGGGCCGCTCCGGCCCTTCCCGGGCGATGACGCCCTCGAGGGCGTCGATCCATTTCACATGCCGCGGTGGCAGGCGCTGCAGGTTGTCCGTCCGGTGGCCGGAACGTTGGTGCTGACGTAGTACGGGGCGCCCCACCGCAGCACCTCGAAGCGGGTCGAGGGGTCCGTACCCGTGTAGCTCGTGTTGCCCTGGGCCATGTGGCAGGTGACGTTGGTGCAGGTCTTCTGCACCGGATCGTAGCGGGCCGGGGAGAGGTCGAACTGGGCCGTCGTCCCGACCATGGTCCGGTTGGTGTTGATCCACCAGGCCGAGGTCGTGGAACCCTGGGTGAACCAGTAGGGGCGCACCGGCCTGTCGGCGCCCGGCACCCAGCTCGCGCCGGGATCCTCGGTGCGGGCGTCGAACTGGACGTCGCGCGAGCCGTTGACGTGCCGCAGCGGCAGGACCCTGCCCTGGCCCAGCGGCGCCGTCGCGCTCGCAGCGGAGTGGCAGGAGGTGCAGACGTACTCGTAGTCCCAGGCGTTGGGAAGCAGGGTGTAGTCCCCGGTCGTGTCGAGCCAGTAGAAACGGCTCGGCCCGGTGCTCGACGGGTCGGTGGTGTCGAAGTGGCAGGTCTGGCAGGTGATGGGCGCGGCGTCGGAGTAGACGATCTGGCTCCAGTTCAGGAAGTTGGGTGCGTTCCCGCGCCCGTGCTGCGTGTACCGGCGCTCGGTCATGACGAAGGCGTAATGGCCCCAGGGGGAGGACGCGTCGGCCGAAAACTGCAGGTGGCTGTTGGCCGTGGCAAGACCGGCCCCGCCGGAGGCGTACCTGGGCGGGTTGGCGTGGCAGCCGTTGCAGGCGAGCTTGGAAGTGGGGGAGGGGAGCGCCCAGGTCGGCGTGGTCACGTAGATCGGGCTGCCGTCGTTCCCGCTCGAGTGGCAGTAGACGCCGCTGCAGGTTCTTACGGCCGGGTCGTACGCGGCGGTCGCCGAGTTGCGCGCCTTCAGGCTGCTGGCCGGGGCGCTGGCCTCGAAGAGCGAGACCTGGGTGACGCCATCCATGTGCTTGCCCTCGTCGGTGGCGGGGTGGCAGTTGCCGCAGCCGAAGGCGTAGGTCGAGGGCGCGCTGGTGGGCGTGGCGCCGGGGTAGCGGTCCTGGAGGACCGACAGATCGCCGTAGATGCCGGAGGCCGCGGCGCCGGTCAGGCCGAAGTGGGCGGCGTGGGCCCCGGTGGCGGGCGGGAAGGCGTGGCAGAAGGAGCAGTCGCCGAGCCAGTTGGGCTTGCCGGCGGCGGCGTGGCAGGCGGTGCAGGAGGGGGCGTTGGCGAGGCCGTTGTAATCCTGGCCGTGACAGCGGGTGCACTGCGGGACACCGGGGTTCGGGGTAGCGGTGGACTTGATGAAGTCGCGGTAGAGCGGGGCGTGCTGGGCCGGGTCGGGGATGCGGGAGTGGCCGAGCTGGTCGGGCGGGTTGAAGACGGCGACCACCCACTTGTCGGTGCCGTAGATCACGGTGTCGAGCCTGCAGCCGCCGTCGGCCACGGCCCCGCCGCACTCGCCCGCCCAGGACTGGAAGTACTGGCCGTCGTCCGCCTTGGCGGAGAGGACGGCAGTGGCGCCCCAGGCGTAAGAGACCGGGGCGCAGAGGTTCTTCGCGCCGCCCGCGGTGCCGCAGTCGATGAGGCCGTCGGCGGAGGTGATGGTGCCTCCCACCGGGCGGGAGACGCTCACGAAGTAGGAGACCCCGTACACGCCCTTCTGCTCGCCCGCCGTGGTCGACGTCGGCGAAGGCGCGTTGCCCCCGCACGCGGCGACGACGATGGCAGCAGCCAGTCCGGCGAGCTTCCGAAGACGAACCATGTGCCCCCCCCAAGTACGGCCCCTCAGCCGTCTACGGGCAATTCCTGCATGGCGGGAACGAGCCATGGACGCCGGCGGAGCAGATCGACAAGAGCCGGAAAGAACCGGAGGAATCGCCAGTCAATCGGATATGGCGCGCCACCGCCCGAGTGAGGTGACTCGTCGTGCATGGATCGGCACGGTGGTCGTCGCATGGTTCGTGGCTTGTCGTGGGCGCCGCTAGTACGCGTGGCAGACGTTGCACTCCTCGGTCCAGTAGCGGTAGGGCCTACCCCACTTCACCTCGGTCTGCTGCAGGTGGCAGGAGACATTCGTGCAAGTCTTCGTTCCGCTCTCCCAGCCCGGTGCCAGTACGGCGGGGGCGGGGGGCAGGGCGGGCGTGGGATTTGCCGTGAACGGGGTACTACCCATCAAGATGTTCTCGTCGGTGAAGCGGACATCGGGGCGACCGTTGACGTGCGAGGCGAAGCTAGCGATTGGCAGGTCCTCGTAGACGGGGAAGTCCTGCCAACCCGTGAGCGACCGAACGCCCTGGAGGGTCACCGTGTCGAAATGGCATGTGGCGCAGGCGATGGGGCCCGTGCCCATGGCATAGCCGTGGAGGTCTGCTACTCCGAAGGGATTGACCCAGGAGTGGGAGTCTCCGGCACCCCCGGCGTTGGCCGGGTCCGACGACTGGGGCGGCATCCCGTGGCACGCGTTGCAGGTGAGGGTTGCGCCATCCCACGTCGGGTTCGTGTAGACGCGCGTGACGAACACGTCGTAGGGCGGATACGTGATTGGATAGAACCCGGGACCCGTGCCCAGGATCGGGTCGGGCACGAACGGAGCGGAGAACTCCAGGCGGCTGTGGCAGTAAACCCCGCTGCAGGTCTTGGAAGTGGAGTTGTATCCCGCGTTCGGGTCGTTCAGTTCCTTCAGGCTTCCGGCCACGCCTGGCCTCGTGAGGACGACGTCCTTCGTGCCGTTGTTGTGGAGCGAGTCGTCCATTGGGTGGCAGTTGCCGCAGCCGAATGCGTACTTGGCCGGGGCCGGGATCACGCTGGTCGGCGGGAACCTGGTCTGGAGCGTGCCCAGGTCGCCGTGGCCCGTGGAGCCCTCCGCGCCGGTGAGTTCGGCAGCGGTGAGGCCGAAGTGTGCGACGTGCGCGCCGGTGGGGGGCGGCAAGGCGTGACAGCCGCCGCACCCTCCGTCCATCTTCCCGTTCATGTGTGCGCCCGAGGCGGCGTTGATGGTGCCGTTGGCGAGCACGGTGTCGGGGTGGCATTCGTTGCACGCGGTGACGTCACCGGGGGGGACGGACGCGTGACCGCCGGTCGCCGGAGGGGCGCGGTGGCAGAAGTTGCAGTCGGTGAGCCAGTTGGGGAAGCCGGCGGCGGCGTGGCAGGCGGTGCACGACGGAGCGTTGGCGAGGCCGGTGTAGTTCGCGCCGTGGCAGTTGGTGCACTTCGGGGCGCCGGGATTCGGCGTGGCCTTCGACTTGATGAAGTCGAAGAAGAGGGGAGAGTGCTGGGACGGGTTCGGGATGCGGGAGTGGCCGAGCTGGTCGGGGGGATTGAAGACGGCCACCACCCACTTGTCGCTGCCGTAGGTCAGGGTATTCAGGCTGCAGCCGCCGACGCCGCTGGCGACGGCGCCGGAGCAGTCGCCGGCCCAGGACTGAAAGAACTGGCCGGTGTCGGGGGTGGCGGTGAAGGTCGCGGTCGCGCCCCAGGCGAAGGAGATTGGATCGCAGAGGTTCTTCGTGCCGCCCGCCGTGCCGCAGTCGATCCGGCCGTCCTCCGAGGTGATCGTGCCACCCACCGGGCGCGACACGCTCACGTAGTAGGAGACCCCGTAGACGCCCTTCTGCTCGCCGGTGGAGCCGGTGGCAGGAGCGGGCTTGTTCCCGCCGCACGCGGACACCACCGCGACCACGATCAGCGCGATCAAACGACGCGTCAGGATCAGGCTCATATCCCCCCCTGCATTGACCTCTCGCGACGGTGCGAGTCGCAATCGGGTTGCACGGGGCGGGCCAGCCCAAGCGAAGGCTTACCGTGCGTAAGTCTTTGGGTTCATTGAAAGACTGAAAACTGCACAGGAGCCCCCCTCCTGGGGAACTGGGGGTAATCACCCAGCGATGTGGGGGAACGTGCGCAGGCCCCAAACGGGACGCCCCGGGTGGGACGAGGTCGCTAGGGATGGCAGTTCGAGCAGGCCAGGCTGCCGTTGGTGGATTGGTAGTAGGGGGTTCCCCAGACGGGCTGCGCCTCCCCCACGTGGCATCCGACGTTCGAGCAGGTCTTCGTCCCAGGGTCGTAGGAGGCGTTGCCGAGCCCGAAGGAGTGGGTGGTGCCATCGTGGATGACGAAGGGAGCCCAACCTTGCATGAATACGTACGGCGAGAACTCCGAGTTGGTGGCCCAGTAAGGGGCCGTGGGCCGGTTGGGCGGCGCAGGGAGCCAGGCGAGGAGGTCCACGGCCGGCGGAGTGGGAGGGGTGGGCAACGTCGACCGCGGATCGAAGACGACGTCCCGTTTGCCGTTCACGTGTCGCAGAGGCAGCACCCGGCCTGGCTGGACCGGCGCCGAGGGATTCCCTTGCCCGTGACAGGCGGTGCACTGCAACTGAGCGTAAATGGCGCCGTAGTAGGAGTAGCCGGGCGCGGTCGGCACGAGCCGGCTCGAAGATCCGCCAGGGAGCTGGTAATTGCCCGTGGTGTCGAGCCAGTAGAAGCCGCTCGGTCCACGGCTCGCAGGATCGGTCGTGTCGTAGTGGCAACTCTCGCAGGTGATCGGAGCCGAGTTCTCGCCCGCGGCCCATTGCCCGCGCCCGTGCTTGCTTCCTCCCGCAGGGAAGCCCGGCTCGTGTCTCGGTCCGGGCATCCCGAGGAAGTGGCCGGCCTCGACCCCCAGCGCGGGATTGCTCGGATCCGAGAACCCGAGGTGGCTGTTGGCGTTGCCGGCATTTGGCCCTCCCGACACGTACCTGGGCGGGTTGGCGTGGCAGGAGTTGCACGCGAGCCTGGTGGTGTAGGTGCCATTCCACGCGGGCGTGACGGCGTAGGTGGGGTTCTCCTGCCCGGAGGAGTGGCAGTAGACGCCGCTGCAGGTCCTGTTGGCCGTGTTGTACGAGGCGCCGGGGGCGTTCCTGGACTTGAGGCTGGGCACGCGGGGGAGGAGGTCCGGGGCGTCCGAGTACGCGAGGGTCGTCGTTCCGGCGCCGTCGTCGAGGACGACCTTGGCAGCGCGGGGCGCCGTGGTGACGTGCTGCGCAGGATCCAGGGGGTGGCAATTGCCGCAGCCGAAGGCGTAGGTGGCCGAAGCCGTGGTGGGCTGCGCGGACCCGGGCGACCGCGACTGCAGCGTCCCGAGGTCCCCGTATGCGCTCGCGCTCCCGGACAGGTGCGCGAGGTGCACGCCGGTGGCCGGCGGGAAGCCGTGGCAGGAGTTGCACCCTCCGTCCAACTTGCCGTTCATGTGTGCGCCCGTGGCGGCGTTGATTGCGCCGCTGGCGAGGACGGTTTCGGGATGGCACTGGGAGCAGGCCGTCGCAACCGAGGGGACGGGAGGTACCGGAGGAGTGGCCAGGGCATCGCCGCGGTGGCCCGCGGTGTCCGGCGGGAAGGCGTGGCAGAAGTTGCAGTCGGTGAGCCAGTTGGCGTGGTTGGCCGCGGCGTGGCAGGCGGTGCACGAGGGGGCATTCGCGACCCCGTCGTAGTTCACGCCATGGCAACTGGTGCACTTCGGGGCGCCGGGATTCGGCGTGGCCTTCGACTTGATGAAGTCGAAGAAGAGGGGGGAGTGCTGTGCGGGGTTCGGGATGCGGGAGTGGCCGAGCTGGTCGGGCGGATTGAAGACCGCGACCACCCACTTGTCGGCGCCGTGGGTCAGGGTGTTCAGGCTGCAGCCGCCGACGCCGCTGGCGACGGCGCCCGAGCAGTCACCGGCCCAGGACTGGAAGAACTGTCCCGCGTCGGGGGTGGCCGTGAAGGTGGCGGTCGCGCCCCACGCGAAGGAGACGGGCTCGCAGAGGTTCTTCGTGCCGCCCGCGGTGCCGCAGTCGATCCGGCCGTCGGCGGAGGTGATGGTGCCGCCCACCGGGCGGGACACGCTCACGTAGTAGCTGACCCCGAACACGCCCTTCTGCTCGCCCGAAGTTCCCGCCGGGGTGGGCGTGTTGCCCCCGCATCCGGCGATGACGACCGTGGCGACGGCCAGTACGGCGAGATTCGACAACTGCTTCATGTGGTCCCCTCTGGCGGCTGGCTGCGCCGCACCGGCCCCGGCGGTGGCTGCACGCATCGAGCCAGATTAGAGTGGACACATGTTCTTCAACTATCTATAATTATTAAGTAAAATATTTCAGGACGCCCCGCCACGGGTCCAGCCTTGGGGCTACTCACCCAGGGAGGTGGGGCAATGTGCGCACTGCCCCAACCAAGGCGCGCCGTCAGCCGCCCGCGAGCTTCAGCCCCGCGTCGAGCCGGGCGAGCGACTCCTCCCGCCCGAGGAGCAGGATCACGTCGTAGATTCCCGGCGACGCCGTGCCGCCGGTGAGCGCGACCCGGACCGGCTGGGCCACCTTCCCGAGTCCGAGCGACCGCGCCGCCGCCACGTCGTGGAAGAGCTTCTCGAGCCCGGCAGCGTCGAGCGCCGCGCTGGCCGCGATCCCGTCGCGGATGGCCTGGAGGATCGGGGCGGCGTCGGACCCCAGGAACTTCTCCTGGGCCTTCGGGTCCATCTCCACCGGGGCGAAGTAGCAGCGGGACTGGGAGACCAGGTCCACGAGCGTCTTGGCCCGCTCCTGGTAGGCCTTGGCGACGTCGGGGAGGCGCGGGTCGCCCTCCACCTCGAGCCCGGCCGCCCGGTAGTACGGCAGCGCACGCCGGGCCAGCTCCGCCGGCGGGAGCGACTTCACCCACGTCTGGTTCACCCAGACCATCTTCTCCGGGTTGAACACGCTGGCCGTGGCCCCCACGTGGTCGAAGCCGAAGTGCTTCACCAGTTCACCCATGGTGAATATCTCCTGGTCGCCGTGGGACCAGCCGAGGCGCACCAGGTAGTTCACCACCGCCTCGGGCAGGAACCCCATGTCCCGGTAGGCGGTCACGCTGGTGGCGCCGTGCCGCTTGGAGAGGCGGGTCTTGTCGGCGCCCAGGATCATGGGCAGGTGGGCGAAGGCCGGTACCGGGTAGCCGAGGGCCTCGTAGAGGAGCACCTGGACGGCGGTGTTGTTCACGTGGTCGTCGCCCCGGGCCACCAGGTTGATCTCCATGGTGACGTCGTCCACCACCGCGCCGAAGTTGTAGAGCGGGACCCCGTCGGCCCGGACGATGACCTCGTCCTGCAGGGTGGAGCCGGGGCGGGTGATGGCCCCCTTCACGAGGTCGGTGAAGGTCAGCTCGAGGAGCTTGGGGAGGCGGAAACGGATGACGTGGCGGCGCGATGGATCGTAGGCGAGATCGCGGCAGGTCCCCGGGTAGATGAACTGCCGCTTCTCGGCCTTCGCCAGCTCCCGCTGGGCGTCCAGGTCCTCCTTGGAGCAGTAGCAGGCGTAGGCCTTGCCGGCCTTCACGAGCTTCTCGGCGTACTCCTTGTAGAGCCCGAGCCGCTGCATCTGGAAGTACGGGCCGAAGGGGCCGCCCACGTCGGGCCCCTCGTCCCAGTCGAGGCCCAGCCAGCGCATGCCGTCCAGGATGGCGCGCACGGCATCCTCGGTGGAGCGCTCCTGGTCGGTGTCCTCGATGCGCAGGATGAACTTGCCGCCGGTGTGGCGGGCCCAGAGCCAGTTGAGGAGCGCCGCACGGGCCCCTCCGATGTGGAGGTAGCCGGTGGGGGAGGGGGCGAATCGGACGCGGACCGGAGCGCTCATGGGCGCGGAAACTAGCACAACCCGGAGGCGCCATCAGGCCAGGACGACGCCGGCGTACCCCACCACGCTGCGGTCGTCCCCGGTCACCTCCCCTGAGTTCGCGTAGCGCACCAGTTCCGCCCGGCGGGCACCGCGGGCCACGGCGGCCACGACCATGATGGTGGCCGGCACGAAGCCGCACATGGAGATCTCCTCGCGGGAGACCACCTCGTGGAGCCCGCGTGCGTCGAGCGCCAGGATCCGGTCGAGGGCCAGCCGGTCCTTTCTCCGCGCCTCCGCCGCCGGGAGGTAGTGGCTCATGTCGCTGGAGGCGACGACGAGGGCCCGGTGGCGCTCCGCCACGGCGGCCAGCCCCTCCCCGATCTCCTCGCACCGGGAGTACGACAGACCGGACACGCAGAGCGCCGCGATGGCCACGTCGGGGCGCCGGACCCGGAGGAAGGGGAGCTGCACCTCGAGCGCGTGCTCCATCCGGTGGGCCTCGCGGTCGGGGGTGGCGAGTCCGGCCTCGACGATCTCCCGCGTCATCTCCTCGTCCACCGGGACCGGGCCGAGCGGGGTCGCCCACGCCCCGCCGGGCCAGGCGGCGACCCGCTGCCCCCTCCCGGTGTGGTTCGGGCAGAGGACGATCACCCGCCGCGGGACGGCGACGCGTGCGAAGGTCGCCCCGGCCACCGCCCCCGAGTAGACGTACCCCGCGTGCGGGGAGAGCACGCCCAGGGCGACGCGGGGAGCGACGGTGGCGGCATCCTCGCCCGATGGCACGGCCAGCAGGGAGGCCACCTCACCGGCCAGTTCCCCGGGATCGGACGGGTAGAAACGGCCCGCGACGGCGGGTTCGCGCTCCATCGCCACGTCGGGCATGATGCCGAGGATAGCACCGGCCACGCACACCGGGGGACCTCCCCCGACCACCCGGGAACTCCTCCTCTCCTGGTGTGTGGTGGTGGGCGGGATCGGGGTCGCGTCGGCCCTCGCCGGGGTCGAGCCGACCGGACTCCTCCGGGGCAACCTGGCAGGGCTGGCCGCGCTGCTCTTCATCCTGGTGCCGGACCGGATCCTGCGGGCCCGGGGGGAGGGGTGGCAGGAGTACGGGCTGCCCTGGTGGGGGATACGCGATCCCCGGACCTGGCGGGCCTGGGGGCGCGCCGCCGCATCCGGCCTCGCCGTGTCGGTGGTCGTCCTCCCCCTCTTCGCGGTGCTGCTCGTGGGAGGCGCCCGCCTGGCCGGGATCCCCGCCACGTTCGCGCCGCGCCTGCCGCCCGGGTTCGCGCTCGCCGTGGTCGTCCAGTTCCTGGTGGTCGCGCTCCCGGAGGAGCTCTTCTACCGGGGATTCATGCAGACCTCCTGGGGCCGGAAGGGCCCCTCCCGCCTCGTCCTGGGGGCCGAGATCGGACCTGGCTTCCTGGCCACCCAGGCCCTCTTCGCCGCCGGCCACATGGTGACGCTCCAGCCCTGGCGGCTCGCGACCTTCTTCCCCGGGCTCCTCTTCGGCTGGCTCCGGGCCCGCACCGGCGGGGTCGTCGCGCCGGCGGTGGCCCACGCCCTCTCCAACCTGCTCGTCCTCTTCCTCGAGGCGAGCCTTGCAGGTCACCGGTGATTAGGTCCAGATCCATGCCTCCCACGATCCGCGCGATGCTCGAGGAGCAGGAGGTCGCGAGCCTGCACCCCCGGGCCGCGCTCTCCCGGGACACCCGCGGCCGCGATCGCGAGGATCCGGAGGACGACATGCGCCCCGCCTACCAGCGGGACCGGGACCGCGTCCTCCACTCCAAGTCCTTCCGGCGGCTCATGGGCAAGACCCAGGTCTTCCTGGCGCCGCGTGGGGACCACTACCGCAACCGGCTCACCCACACGCTGGAGGTCGCGCAGGTGGGGCGATCCATCGCCCGGGCGCTGCGGCTCAACGAGATGCTGGTCGAGGCCATGGTGATGGGGCACGACCTCGGGCACACCCCCTTCGGCCACGCCGGCGAGCGGGTGCTGAACCAGGTGATGCCCCACGGCTTCCACCACGTGCAGCAGTCGGTGCGGGTGGTGGAGGTGCTGGAGAAGGAGGGGGAGGGGCTGAACCTCACGGTCGAGGTCCGCGACGGCATCCTGCGCCACTCCAAGGGGCGCGGGAACGTCCTCATGGCCGGCGGCGGGGTCAAGGCCCTGACGCTCGAGGCCGAGATCGTCCGCCTGGCCGACATCGTGGCCTACGTGAACCACGACCTCGACGACGCCGTGCGGGGCGGTCTCCTGCGGGAGGAGGAAGTCCCCCGCGCGATCGCCTCGGTCCTCGGCGACCGCCACTCGGTGCGGCTGCACACCCTCATCGGCGACGTGATCCGTTCGTCCGACATCGACGGAGGAGGGCACATCGCCATGTCGGGAGAGGTGCACGGCGCGCTCCTCGCCCTGCGCGAGTTCCTCTACGCTCGCGTCTACGAGAACCCGGTGGTCCAGGACGAGTTCAAGAAGGCCCAGCGCATCCTCGAGGACCTGCACCGCTGGTGCCTGGAGGACGGGGAACGGCTCCGGGCCCGCTTCGGGGTGGCGCCCCGGCCGGGCGAGGACCTGCCCCGGGCGGTCGCCGACTTCGTCTCCGGCATGACCGACCGCTTCGCCATGGAGACCTGGGAGAAGGTCTTCGTGCCGCGCCCGTGGGCGATCGTTTGACAGCCCGCGCGGGGCGCGCCTACGATCCCGCCACTCCTTTGACGGAAGGTCCATGAGCGACGACATCGCGGTCGGCATCGACCTCGGCACCAGCTACAGCGCCGTGGCCACGGTCATCGACGGAAAGCCCGACGTCCTCACCAACGAGTGGGGGGAGCGCACCCACGCGTCGGTGGTGAGCTTCCTCGAGGACGGAACGGTCCTCGTCGGCAACAGCGCCAAGCGCAACATCATCACCAACGCCGAGAACACGGTCTACTCGGCCAAGCGGCTCATCGGGCGGTTTTTCTTCTCCGACGAGGTGAAGAAGGCCCAGGCCGTCATGCCCTACAAGATCGTCGAGGGTCCCAACAACTCCGCGCGGGTGCAGATCGGCGAGCGGATCCTGGCCATCCCCGAGGTGTCGGCGCTGGTGCTGAAGGAGATGAAGGCCATCGCCGAGACCTCGCTGGGGCGCGAGATCCGCCGGGCGGTGGTCACCTGCCCCGCCTACTTCAACGACAACCAGCGCCAGGCCACCAAGGACGCCGGCCGCATCGCCGGGCTCGAGGTGCTGCGCATCATCAACGAGCCCACCGCGGCGGCGCTGGCCTACGGCTTCGGGAAGGACATCTCCCAGCGCATCTGCGTCTACGACCTGGGCGGCGGCACCTTCGACGTCTCCATCCTGGAGATCGGGCGGGACGTCTTCGAGGTCATCGCCACCGCCGGCGACACCTACCTGGGCGGCGACGACTTCGACGACCGGATCATGGCCTGGCTGGCCGAGGACTTCCTGGCCAAGCACGGCGTGGACCTGCGCCAGAACAAGTTCTGCCTGCAGATGCTCAAGGAGGCCGGCGAGAAGGCCAAGATCGACGTGGGGCGCGACGGGCAGGCCACCATCAAGGTGGAGGGCATCTGCCAGACGCCCGAGGGGCAGGTGCTCGACCTGGAGCATGTCCTCGGCGTCGACCAGTTCAACCGCATGGTGATGGACCTGGTGCAGCGCACCTTCAAGGTGTGCGACGAGGCGCTCCAGTCGGCCCGCATGACGGCGAGCGACATCGACGCGGTCATCCTGGTGGGCGCGCCCACCAGGCTTCCCATCGTCCGGCAGTCGGTCCGGCACTACTTCCAGAAGGAGCCCATGGCCGGCATCGACCCGGACGAGGTCGTGGCCCAGGGCGCCGCCATCCAGGCCGCGGCCCTGATGAACCGCTCCGCCGCCTCGGCCGGCCAGGCCAGCTACCTGCTCGACGTGACCCCGCTCACCCTGCGGGTGGGGACCGCCGGAGGCTGGGCCGAGCCCGTCATCGACAAGAACACCCCCATCCCCATCGAGAAGTCGAAGACCTTCACCACCAGCCGCGACGGGCAGGACCGGGTCCGCATCCGGGTCTACCAGGGGGAGTCGAAGCGGGCCGACGAGTGCGAGTTCCTGGGAGAGTTCGAGTTCTCCGGGTTCCGCATCGGCTACCGCGGCGACGTCCAGATCCAGGTGGCCTTCGAGATCGACTCGAACGGAATCGTCAACGTGTCGGCCACCGACACCGAGACCCGGCAGAAGGCCTCCACGACCATCCACCTGTCCTCGGGACTCTCCGAGAACGACATCAAGAGCGCCATCGACAAGAACGCCGAGGTGGTGCTGGCCGGACACCCGGCGTCCTGAGGGGAGCCTTCGCACCGCGATGGACGTTGCCTTCCGGATCGAGGTCGAGACGCTGGCCGAGGCGCTCGACCAGCTCGACTACTTCGCCGTCCTGAAGCTCGCCGCGGCGGCGACGCCGGCGGAGATCCGCGCCGCCTACCACCGCGAGTCGCGAACGTACCACCCCGACCGCTACGCTGCCGTGGACGACACCCCGTTCCGCGAGCAGATCGGGCGCATCTACCGGCGCATCAACGAGGCCTACACCGTGCTGCGCGATGACGCGCGCCGGAAGAAGTACGCCGGCGACCTGGCCGGTCCGGACCGGGCCGGCAAGCTCCGCTTCTCCGAGGACGACGAGGCCGCCGTGAAGGAGGCCCAGAAGAAGCGGGCCGTCGAGCAACTCGGGCAGACCCCCAACGGGCGGAAGTTCTACTCGGCCGCGCTGGCCGACGCGCAGGCCGGACGCTGGGAGGGGGTGGAGCGGAACATGAAGATGGCGCTGGCCTACGAGCCGGGCAACGAGCGCTTCAAGGAGTTGCTCGTCCAGGCCGAGAAGAACCGGCCCAAGCACGATTTCCGGATCAAGTAGGGCGCCGTGCTCCTCGACGCGGCCCTGCTGCTCTTCCTCGCGGTGTCGTCGGCCCTCGGGGCGATGGCGGGCCTCCTGCGCCCCCTCTTCCTCTTCACCGGTGCGGCGCTCGGGTGGCTGGCGGCGCGCCACCTCTCCGGGCCGGTGGCGCGGCTGCTCTCCGGCGTCCTGCCCACCTCGGCCTCCCGGGCGGTGGCGGCGGTCCTGCTCTTCGTCGTGGTGGCGGGGGTCGTCGCCTGGGTCGGCCGGAAGCTCTCCCGCAACCGGGAGGGGGAGGGGCGCCCGGTGGACCGGGCAGCCGGAGCGCTGCTTGCGGGGCTCGCGGCGGCCGCGGCGGCGTGGGTCGGGCTCGCCGTGGCCGAGGCGGTGGCGCCCTCCCTTCCGGATCACTGGCAGTCGGCCCTCGGGAAGAGCGACCTGGCCGGGCTGGTGCGGGAGAACGACCTCCTCGGCGAGTGGCGGCGCCGCGCCGAGGAGGGGCTGGCGGCGCTCCTCGCGGCGGCCGACAAGCCGGGCGCGGTGGGGCGCCTCTCCGCCGACCCCGACCTCCGGGCGCTGCTCGCCGATCCGCGGGTCCGGGCGCTGGTGGACGAGGTCCGGGCGGCGGGGCGCGGCGACGTGGCCCGTTCCCCGGAAGCCCTGCGCCTGCTCTCCGACCCCACCTTCCGGCAAAGGCTCGAGGCGGCGCAGGAGCGGCTGGACCGGCGCGTGCCGCGCTGACGAGGATCGCCTTCGGGCCCGAATACCGGGGTGCCGCCGCTCCGAGTGGCGCCCCCGCCGGCTGGGGAATGCGAGCCCGAAGGCGACTCGCGCGCGCACGCTTCGAGGAATGTGCACGCGGTCGCCGTGGGCCGCGTCGCCGGCACCTCGCAAGGGCCGGCGACGCCGGCCCACTCGCGCTACCTCGACTTCCGCGTCGCCTTCCCCACGTCCCGCATCGCTCCCGAGCCGGGGTGGCGCTTCTCGTGGGCCTTCTCGAGGTTGCGGTAGAGCCCGTCGAGCCGGTCGAGGAGCCGACGCTGCTTGCGAGGTTTCCGGGTGGAGAGCGCGTAGGCGAAGACGATGGGGGCCGAGATGGTCGAGTCGGAGTAGACCACCACGTGGTTCTTCAGCATGTCGGCCTGCACCTTGCCCCAGCTGATGGCCTCGCTGGGGGTGGCGCCGGAGAGCCCGCCCCACTGCGGGGAGTCGGTGGAGATCTGCAGCACGAACTCGTGGCCACCCCGGTTCAGGTCGAGGATCTGCCAGAGGGTGGGCTGGGTCTGGAGGTAGAAGTTCTTCGGCGAGCCGCCCCCCAGGATCACCACCCCGTTCACGTCGGCGTCGTAGACGATGGCCGTGGACTCGAGGACGTCGAGGTCGGGGTCGATGGTGGTCTGCCCGCCCCGCAGCTTCATGGCGGCCACGTTCATCCCGATCGACGAGTCGCCCGGGGAACTCGTGAAGATGGGGACCCGGTGCTTCGCGGCGGTGGCCACCCAGGAGCGTTGCGGCTGGGGGGCGTTCCGGAGGATGAGCTGCCCAAGGTAGTCGTGGAGCCGCGGGGTGGAGATGCGCCCGCGCAGCTCGGGCGGCGCCTTCTCGAGCGCCTCGCGCACGAAGGCGTCGGTGTCGAGCAGGGAGTCCTCGGTGATGAAGACGTCGTAGATGCGCTCGATGCCGGCCCGGTAGAGCTCCCGGTCGTCCACCTGGAAGTGCCCCTGGACCACCGGCAGCTCCAGGGCGAAGTGGAAGTCGTGGTAGAGGTTCGCGCCGGTCGACACGATGAGGTCCACGAACCCCGCCTCGATCATGGCCTGGATGGCGCCGCCCAGGCCGGCTGGCGCCATGGCACCGGTCACGGTGAGGGCGATGGTGGCGTTGGCGTCGATCATCCGCCCGAAGAGGTCGCACCCCTCGGCCAGGCGGCCGCCGTTGAAGGCGCCCGCCCTTCGGTAGACGTCCACCAGGTCCACGACCGACATCCCCTTGCGGAGCCGCATGGGCTCGACGGGGGGGCGGGAGAGGTAGCGCTTTCGGAGTTGCTTCGGGGTCGGCTTCGTCGGCATGGCGGGCGCGGATCCTCTCCGAGCGACCGCCCGCCGTCAACGAATCCCGTGGAGCCTGCTCAAGTACCCAGAATCCCTTGAGTTCAGGGACTGGTCGCGGTTGCCGTGGTCGTCGGAAGGTTGACCGGGAGGGCCTCGATCCGCACCGGCCGGTCGGCGAGGGAGGCGAGGGAGGTGCGCCGGAAGACGTCGAGCATTCGCTCCTGTCCCTCGCGCCAGACCGCCGACATGTTGCAGATGGGCTGGCGCCCGCAGGCGTCGTCGTCGTCGAGGCAGACGTTGATGGCCACGGGCCCCTCGGCGGCCTCGATGATCTCGAGGACGCTGATGGCCCCGGCCGGACGTGCCAGCTTGTAGCCGCCGTGCGGTCCGCGGGTGGAGCGGACGATTCCCTGATCGACCAGTGTCTTCAGGATCTTGGCGAGGAAGTCCTCGGGGACGTCCATCTGCCGGCCGATCTCGCGAAAGGGCACGACCGTCCCCTCGGGGATGGTGGCCAGGTGGATCATGGCCCGGATGGCGTAGTCGATCTTTCGAGAGATGCGGAGCACATGCTGCATCGGGACTCCCTGGCACCCCTGGGTTCGGGGGTTATATGACGCCGGCGTGACGAACGGACCGGTCCACGACGGTATCATCGACATTATCGACCTGCACACTCATTCTACTGCCTCCGATGGACAGTACGCTCCGCCGGAGGTCGCGGCAAGGGTGGCGAAGGCGGGGACGGTGGCCTGGGCGCTCACGGATCACGACACCGTGGCAGGGCTCCTCCCCGCCGCCGCGGCGGCCAAGGACCTGGATCTCCGCTTCATTCCCGGGATCGAGCTCTCCGCCCTCCTCGACGAGCGGGAAGTCCACGTGCTGGGCCACTTCATCGACCCGGTCCATCCGGAACTGTGCCGGTTCGAGGACATGCTGGCCGACCACCGGCGCGGCCGGGTCCGGAAGATCGTCCGGCTTTTGGCCGAGCAGGGCGTCTCGGTGACCGAGGAGGCCATCGTCGCCTGCAGCGGTGGGAAGACCATCGGCCGTCCGCACGTGGCCCGGGCCATGGTCGAGGCGGGCGCCGTGCTCACGGTCCGGGAGGCCTTCGACAAGTTCCTGGGGGACGGACGACCCTGCTACGTGGGGCGGTTCCGGCTCACGGTGGAGGATGCGGTGGCGATGATCCGGCGGGCCGGGGGGGTCGCGACGCTGGCCCACCCCGGGCCGTCGAAGGTGCAGGCGCTGGAGCTCCGGCGCCTGCGCGCCATGGGCTTCGACGGGGTCGAGGCGGAGCACCCCGAGCACCACCCCGAGCAGGCTGCCCGGTACCGCGAGGTGGCGGGGACGGTGGACCTGGTCTGCACGGCGGGGACCGACTTCCACGGGGAACTGGTCTCCCCGGACCGTTTCCTGGGGACGTCCCGGATGTCGGCGGCCGAGCTCGATCGGCTGGAGGCGCGGCGCCCGTAGCGGCGGGGCGCCGCCCTGGTTCACCCGCGGTAGAACTGCCCCAGCGACAGCCGGGTCCAGTCCATGATGGGCGTGACCCAGATGCCGAAGAGCACCGTGGCCGCGGCGAACCCGGCCAGCAACCACTTGTAGGAGGTCGGGTAGGTGACCTCGACCTCGGAGAGCGGCGCCTCGAAGAACATCGCCCGCAGGATCCGCGCGTAGTAGTAGAGCGCCACCGCCGTGTTGAGCGCGGCGATGATGGCCAGCGTCGCGTACCAGCCACCGGTCGGGCCCGAGACCCGGTCCAGCACGGCCACGAAGAGCCAGTACTTGCCGGTGAAGCCGATGGAGGGCGGGAGGCCGGTGAGCGCGAAGAGGAAGATGGCCATCGAGACCGCCGCCAGCGGGGCGCGGTGCCCCAGTCCGCGGAACTCGAAGATCGAGGGGGAGCCGGTGAAGCGCTCGACCACGATGACGGCCAGGAAGGCGCCCAGGTTCATGATCAGGTAGGCGAGCATGTAGACCATGACCGCCTGCGTGCCCACGAACGAGTTGGCGGCCAGCCCCATGAGCCCGTAGCCGGCGTGGGCGATGGAGGAGTAGGCGAGAAGCCTCTTGAGGTTCGTCTGCGGGAGCGCCGTGAAGTTGCCGAGCGTCATGGTGACGGCGGAGAGCACGCCCACCACCGCCGGCCAGGGGATGTTTCCGACCGCCTCCGACAGCCCCATCATCGACCCGCGGGTGTCGAGCGCGCCCCAGAGCAGGCGGGCCGCCAGGGCGAAGCCGGCCGCCTTGGGTCCGGTGGAGAGGAAGGCCGTGAACGGGGTGGGGGCGCCCTCGTAGACGTCGGGCGCCCACATGTGCCAGGGCACCGCGGCGATCTTGTAGCCCACGCCCGAGGAGACCAGCACCACTCCCAGGATGAGCCCGAGCCGGTGGGGCAGGGTGGTGGGGACCTGCGCGATGGCCGCCGCGAAGCGGGTGATGTCGGTGGTGCCGAGCATCCCGTACAGGTAGCTCATGCCGAAGATCATGGCCCCGGAGGCCACGCCCCCGAAGATGACGTACTTCAGCGCCGCCTCGGCGGCCTTGCGGTCGCCCTTGGAGTAGCCGGCCAGCGCGTAGCTCACCATCGAGACCAGCTCGATGGCCATGTAGATCATCAATAGATCCGTGGCGCTGGCCATGAGGAAGAGGCCCAGCACGATGGTGACGAGCAGCGCGTAGAAGGGTCCGATGCGGGAGGGCGGATAGGCCCGGGACGGCCCGGCGATGAGCACGGTGAGCGCGCCGCCGGCCAGGAAGATCCACTTGAAGAAGTTCGCGAAGGCGTCGTTCGCGATCATCCCGTTGAAGAGCGACTGGGGCGTGCCGGGCTGGAGCGAGAGCAGGATCGCCGCCAGGCCGAAGACGGTCAGGGTGGCGGCCGAGAGCAGGCGGGCCCGCGACTCGCTCCTGCGCCAGGCCAGGTCGAGCAGGAAGAGCGATAGCGCTCCGAACGTGAGCACCAGCTCGGGGCGGAACCACCCCGTGCTGCGCACGTTCTCGGCGACGAGGAAGGGCTGGATGTCCATCGTGCGGTCTCCGCGGCGCTACACCGGGCGCAGGTTCTGGATGAGCAGCTGGAGCGCCGGGTTGATCGCGTGCAGGATGAACTGCGGGTAGAACCCGAGGAAGATCATGATCGCCGCCAGCGGGTAGAGCATGATCCGCTCCCGCCAGTTCACGTCGGGGAAGCCGGCGTAGGCGCTGTTGAGCTTGCCCAGGAAGACCCGCTGCATGGCCCACAGGTAGTAGGCGGCGGTGATGATGACGGCGGTGGCCGAGATGACCGTGAAGGTCAGGTAGACCGGGAAGCTGCCCGCCAGCACCATGAACTCTGGGATGAAGCCGGCCAGGCCGGGCAGGCCGAGCGAGGCGAAGAAGGCCAGGCCGGTGAGCCCGCTGTACTCGGGCAGTTCCTTGGCCAGGCCGCCGAAGCGCTCCATGTCGCGGTGGTGGGCGCGATCGTAGATCACGCCCACGATGAGGAAGAGCGCCGGGCTGATGATGCCGTGGGTGAACATGTTGTACACCGCGCCGGAGATGGCCATGGGGGTCATGGCGGCCATGCCGAGCAGGGTGAACCCCATGTGCGAGACCGAGGAGTAGGCCACCATCTTCTTGAAGTCGCGCTGGGCCAGGGCCACGTAGGCGGCGTAGATGATGTTGATGACGCCGAAGACGGCGATGGCGTTGGCGGCCCACTCGGTGGCGTCGGGCAGGAGCGGGTAGTTGAAGCGCAGGATGCCGTACGGCCCCATCTTCAGGAGGATCCCGGCCAGGATGACCGAGATGGGGGTGGGGGCCTCGACGTGCGCGTCGGGCAACCAGGTGTGGAAGGGGAACATCGGGATCTTGATGGCGAACCCGATGAAGAAGGCCACGAAGACGATCTTGCTGAAGGCGACGCCCAGGATGGGGAGCGCCGTGGCGAACTGCCCGGCCCGGCCCTGCGCGGCCAGCTCGAGCAGGTTGAAGGTGTGGCGCGCCGAGAGCGTCCCGTCGGCCATCACCGCCGGCAGGCTCCGGTAGTAGACGGCGATGATGGCGAGCAGCATGAGGACCGAGCCCGCCAGGGTGTAGAGGAAGAACTTGATGGCCGCGTACTCGCGGCGGGGTCCGCCCCACACGCCGATGAGGAAGTACATCGGGAGGAGCATGACCTCCCAGAAGACGTAGAAGAGGAACATGTCGAGGGCGACGAAGGTGCCCATCATCCCGGTCATGAGGAGGAGCAGCAGGATCATGTAGCCGGGCACCATGCGCACCGTGAAGTGCTTGGGGTGGTGCTCGTCGTCGCCGTGGCCGTGGTCGTCCTCGTCCATCCCGGCCATGTGGATCGCCTTGGCGCCGCCCTGCCACCAGGGCATGGAGGCGATGGCGGCCACGAAGGAGATGATGCCGGTGAGGAGCACCATCGAGATGGAGAGCCCGTCCACGCCGACGAACCACTCGACGTTGAAGGGGCGGATCCAGATGGCCCGGCTCACCATCTGCACGCCGGTGGCCTTGCCCTGGACGAGGAGCCCCTGGGCCCGGGGGTCGAACCAGTGCCAGGCCAGGATGGACGCCACCAGCATGAGGAAGCTGGCGACCATCGTGACCACGCGTGAGGCCTGGTCGAGGAACCTCTTCTTGAGGCCGAGGAAGTGCCTCACGACCATCAGCGCCAGGATGACGGCGGAGCCGATGACCGGGAGGAATGTGGCCCAAACCAGCACGTTGTCGGGGCGGATCATGAAGCCGATCTCCTAGCGGAAGAGGAAGTTGAGAAGGACGACGAGCAGCGACCCGAAGGCCGCGCCGTAGAGGTAGGTCTGGATGCGGCCGGTCTCGATGCGGCGGAGCACGCGCCCACCCTCGCGGGTGAGGCCGCCCACGCCGTTGACCGCGCCGTCGACGACGTACTTGTCGATGGCGTCGTCGATTGCGGCGAAGACGCGCGCCAGCCAGCCGGCGAAGTTCACCAGCCAGTCGATGACGTGCTGGTCGAACCAGGACAGGAAGGCGGCCAGGAAGAGCGAGGGGCGGATCACCAGCGCGTGGTAGGCCTCGTCCACGTAGTACTTGTTGTAGACCACCGTCCAGAAGCCGAAGAAGCGGTGCTTGAGGTCGTGCGGCACCCGGCTCTGGCCGTCCTTGAAGAGCTTCATGGCGAAGAACCAGCCGATGGTGGCCGCCGCCACGCCCATGCCCTGGAAGAGCCACTCGGTGGCGTGGCCGAAGTGCAGGAACGTCACCTCGGCGGGCAGCGCCGGGGCCAGCCAGTGCTCCAGGATGGGCGCGTGCCCGGTCCAGAGGAGCGGGATGCCCAGGAAGGAGACGGCGACCGCGCCGAAGGCCAGCGTGGCGAGCACCCAGGTGATGGAGCGTGGGGACTCGTGCGGAGGGCCGCCGTGGTGGCCGTGGTCGTCGTGCGCCGGGGCCGCGTGCGTCGCGTGCGCCGGGGCCGCGTGGACCCCGTGCGCCGCGGCCGGAGCGGCGTGGCCGTGGGCGGCGTGGTCGTCGTGGCCGTGGGCCGCCGCGGGCGCATGGGCCGCCGCGGGGGCGTGGTGCGGCGCCGCGTGGGCCGAATGCGGATCCTCGCCGTGCTCCTCGTCGTGACCCGCGCCGCCCCGGTAGTGGCCGGTGAAGGTCATGTAGTAGCTGCGGAACATGTAGAAGCTGGTCCCGGTGGCGGCCAGGATGCCGATCACGAAGATGGCGGGCCCGAGCCAGGGGGCCGGGACCCCGAAGAGCTCCATCCCACGCTGGGTGAAGGCCTTCCAGAGGATCTCGTCCTTGGAGAAGAAGCCGCTGGCCCAGGGGAAGCCGGCGATGGCCCAGGTGGCGACGAGGTAGGTCCAGGCGGTGACCGGCATGAGCTTCTTCAGCCCGCCCATCTTCCGCATGTCCTGCTCGTGGTGGCAGCCCAGGATCACCGAGCCCGACCCGAGGAAGAGCGTGGCCTTGAAGAAGGCGTGGGTGAGCAGGTGGTAGGTGCCGGCCCAGTAGGCGCCCACGCCCACCCCGATGAACATGATGCCGAGCTGGGAGACCGTGGAGTAGGCCAGCACCTTCTTGATGTCGTACTGGAAGAAGCCGATGGTGGCGGCGAAGAAGGCGGTGAGCACGCCGATGGTGGCCACCCAGCCCATGGCGGTGGGGGACATCGCGTAGATGTAGGAGAGGCGGGCCACCATGTAGACGCCTGCCGTCACCATGGTGGCGGCGTGGATGAGGGCCGAGACCGGGGTGGGGCCGGCCATGGCGTCGGGGAGCCAGACGTAGAGGGGGAGCTGGGCGCTCTTGCCCATGGCTCCCACGAACATCAGCATGCCCACCAGCGTGAGCAGCGCCACGCCCCAGAGCTTCTGGTGGCGCAGGTGCTCGCCGACCCCGGTGGCCTCGATGACCACCTGGTCGCGCAGCTCGCGGAAGTTGAGGGTGGGGCCGACCTTGACGGCGTGCCCGTCGACGACCACGGCGCGCGGCCCGGTGGACTCGAAGGGGTTCTGGGCGGCCGGGTCGGCCTTGTAGCCGATCTCCGGGACGTAGGTGACCGAGCGGGCGTCGGCGCGCGGCTCCCAGATGCCGCCCAGCGACCAGAAGAGCAGGAAGAGGCCGAGGATGAACCCGAAGTCGCCGAAGCGGTTCACCACGAAGGCCTTCATGCCGGCCTGGGCCTTCTCGATGTCGGTGTACCAGAAGCTGATGAGCAGGTAGGAGGCCAGACCCACCCCTTCCCAGCCGAAGAACATCACGGCGAAGTTGTCGCCCATGACGAGCAGCAGCATGGCGAAGACGAAGAGGTTCAGGTAGGCGAAGAACCGCCAGTAGGACGGCTCGTCGGCCATGTAGCCGACCGAGAAGACGTGGATGAGCGTCCCGATGAAGGTGATGATGAGCACCATCATCATCGAGAGCGGATCGAGGGCGAAGGCCAGGTCGAACTGCATCTGCCCGGCGGTGAGCATGTTCCAGAGGGTGTTCTGGAGGAACCGCTCGTCGCCGGGGAGCGCGACCATCTGCGCGAAGGCCCGCAGCGCGGTGAGGAACGACAGCGTCATCATCCCGATGGCGATGGCGTGGTTCCACCGCTTGCCCAGGTTCCGCTGGATGCGGGTGCCCAGCAGGGAGTTGATGATGGCACCGACGGCCGGGAAGAGCGGGATGAGCCAGAGGTAGCCCGCCGCGTGGACCACCGTGGGTCCGAGGTGTTGGGTGGCGTGGTTCATCTCACTCTCGCATCAGGTCCGCGGCGCGGACGTCGATGGTCTTGAAGGTGTGGAAGATGCTGAGGACGATGGCCAGGCCGACCGCGGCCTCGGCCGCGGCCAGCACGATGACGAAGAGGGCGAAGGTCTGGCCGGCCAGCCCGCCCACCATGAACTTGTTGAAGGCGACCAGGTTGACGTTGGCGGCGTTCAGCATCAGCTCGACGCCCATCAGGACCGCCACCGCGTTGCGCCGGGTGAGGACCGTGAAGAGGCCGAGCGCGAAGAGGATCGCGGCGACCGCCAGGTAGTGGGAGAGGGTGGGGATCATGGCGGCTCCGGCCTAGTCGGCCCGGATCTCCTTGCGGGCGATGATGATGGCGCCGATCAGGGTGGCCAGCAGGATGAGGGAGGCGAGCTCGAACGGGAGCAGCCACTGCTGGAGCAGTGCGTGGCCCAGCGGGGCGGTGGTGGGGGCGCCGCCGGTGACGCGCACCGGCCAGGGGACGTCGAAGGCCACCACGAGCAGGAGCCCGAGCATCGCCGCGCAGAGGATGGCGGCGCTGGCCCAGCCCATGGTGGAGTTGGAGATGTTCACCTCTCCGATGCGGTTGGTCAGCATGACCGCGAAGAGGATGAGGACCAGCACCCCGCCGATGTAGATGAAGACCTGGGCGACGGCGACGAAGTCGGCGGAGAGGAAGACGTAGAGCCCGGCCGCGCCGAGAAGCGAGGCGAGCAACCCCAGCGCCGAGTAGAGGATGTTCCGCGAGAAGGCCACGGCGGCGGCGCCGGCCACGGTGAGGGCCGCCACGGCGTAGAAGATCCCGTCGGCCAGCGTGAAGGTCCCGGCCAGCGGGCGGGTGGCTCCGGCCGCCATGGCGGGGGAGAGGAGCGCGGAGAGCACCCCGACGGCGCCGACGACGGCGGCGCTTCCGAGGGTCCAGGCGACGAGCTTCGTCTTGGTTCGCATGCGTGGCTCTCGGTCAGGGCTTGGGTGCGTCGGGCTTCGCCGCGGCGGGAGCGGCAGGAGCCGCGGGAGCCGCAGCAGCCGCGGGCTTGGCAGCCGGGGCAGGCTTGGGCGGCGGCGGGGGCGGCGCCTTCAGGGGCTCGGGCGGCAGGTAGGTCAGGGCCGGCGCGTCCCATCGACGCCGGGCGACGAGGGCCTGGACCAGCGACCCGAGCGGCGCGCGGGGGATGTACGGCGCCCCCTTGACGACCTTGTAGACCGGGAAGGGCTTGATGGGATCGGCCCAGCGGAAGACCAGGTTGCGCACCGAGCGCTGGGTGGCCTCGAACTCGCGGGTGTGCTGGATGGAGCCGGTCGGGCAGGGCTCGACGCACAGGCCGCAGAACATGCACTTGGCCTCGTCGATGTCGAACTGGGTGACCACCCGCTGCTTGGGGTTCGACGGGTCCTTCTCGAGCTCGATGGAGATGCAGCTGATGGGGCAGGCGCGCTCGCAGGCCTGGCAGCCGGTGCAGATGTCTACGTCCACCTCGAGGAAGCCGCGGTAGCGGGCCGGCAGCACGTCCTGGACGGGAAGCTCGAGCCGGTCGGGGTACTGGACGGTGATGGGGCGGCGAAGCACCTGGGAAAGCGTCACCGACATCCCGTGCCAGAACGAGGTCACGGTGTCGCGGATGTTACCGACGTATTCGCTGGCGGTCGTGGACATGGGCTTCGATTCCTACCAGTTCGAGAGGTCGATGCGCTCGTGCGCGATGAGGGAGACGTTCTTCCGGGTCTGCACGAGGAAGCGCCAGGTCACCCAGATCGTGGCCGCCAGCACGGCGAGCGCGGTGATGCGCTCGACCACCGGGGCCCAGGTCGCGATCATCTGCCAGATGAGCGTGAAGAGCATGGCCGCGAAACCGGCCGGGACCAGGTACTTCCAGCACAGGGTCATCATCTGGTCGATGCGGATGCGCGGCAGCGTCCATCGGATCCAGATGACGACGTTGACGAGGAAGAGAGTCTTCAGCGCGAAGACGCCCAGCGAGACGAACTGCAGCGCCCACCAGCCCCAGGCCGGGAAGGAGCCGGAGCCGCGCACCGCCGCCCAGGTCTGCGTGCCCACGCCGGGGATCTGCCAGCCGCCCAGGAAGAGGGTGGTGGCCACCGCGCCGATGATCCAGAGGTTGGCCCACTCGACCAGGAAGTAGAGGGCGAAGCGGAAGCCCGAGTACTCGGAGAAGTAGCCGGCCACCAGCTCCGACTCGGCCTCGGCCAGGTCGAACGGGGTGCGGTTGCCCTCGGCGAGCTGGGAGATGAAGAGGATGAAGAAGGCCACCGCGGCCGCCGGGTTGCGGAAGAAGAACCACTCCCAGGGCCAGCCGCCCTGGGCCTGGATGAGCCCCTGGGTGGAGAGGGTGCCGGCCATCAGCACCGGCACGAGGATGGCCAGGCCGGCCGGGATCTCGTAGCTGATGATCTGCGCGGTGGCGCGGATGGCGCCGAAGAGCGACCACTTCGAGTTGGAGGACCAGCCCGAGAGGATGACGCCCACCACGATGAACGAGGTGACCGCCAGGATGTAGAAGATGCCCACGTCGAGGTCGGCCACCACGATGGCCTGGCCGGCCGGGAGCGCCACCAGCACCAGCGTCATGCCGGCCACCACGAAGTAGGGGGCGGCGCGGAAGACCAGCGCGTCGGCCTCGCCGGGGACGAGGTCCTCCTTGAAGAGGAGCTTCACCGCGTCGGCGATCCACTGGAGGAAGCCGCCCGCGCCCACCCGGTTCGGGCCGATGCGGCTCTGCATGCGCGCCGCCACCCGCCGCTCGTACCAGGAGAAGATGCCGCCGGTGATGGCGGCGAAGGTGAACATGACGATGCCGGCCACGAAGAAGGCCAGCCCGTAGGTCCACTGGGTGCCGGCCCAGCTGGCCGGGTCGCGGCCGAGCTTCTCGCGGATGAAGGCGTCGAAGAGCGGCTTGTGCATCATCGGGATGACGAAGACGAGCAGGCAGGCCAGCAGCACCGGGATGCCGATCACGGCCCCGAGCGACGCGCCGACGAGGAGCTTCTTCGTGCCTGGCTTCGGGAAGGCGAAGGAGAACTGGGTCATGTCTAGCGATCCGTCTCGGGAGCCACGACGTCGAGGGAGGCGATGAGGGCCACCAGGTCGGCCACCATGAGGCCGGGCGAGATGTCCTCGATGATGCCCATCGCCATGTAGGAACCGGTGCGGGCGCGGAGGCGGTAGGCCCGCTCGCCGCCGTCGGAGACCACGTAGTAGGCCATCTCCCCGCGGGCCGACTCGATGCGGCTCTGCGCCTCGCCGGCCTCCGGCTTGGGCTTGCGGGGCACCTTGGCGGTGATCTCCCCCTCGGGCATCTGCTCCAGCGCCTGCCGGACGATGCGCGACGACTGGGCCATCTCGATGACCCGCACGAAGTAGCGGTCGTAGCAGTCGCCCACCACGCCGGCCCAGCCGCGCCCCACCGGGACCTCGAACTTGAAGTCGGCGTAGGCGCCGTACGGGGCGTCGCGGCGCAGGTCCCAGTCCACGCCGCTGCCGCGCAGGTTGGGGCCGGAGAGGCCGTAGTCGATGGCCTGCTCGCGGGAGATGACCGCCACCCCGCCCAGCCGCTTCTTGTAGATCTCGTTGAAGGAGATGAGCCGGTCCCACTCCTGGACCGAGCTGTCGAACCGGTCGAGGTAGGCGAGGACCTTCTCCTTCCAGTCGGTCGGCATGTCGAAGGCCACCCCGCCGATGCGGTGGTAGTTGTAGGTGAGCCGGGCGCCGCAGAGGGCCTCGAGCAGGTCGTTGATGATCTCCCGCTCGCGCAGCGCGTAGACCAGCGGGGTGACCGCGCCGATGTCGGTGGCCATGGTGCCCACCGAGACCAGGTGGCTGGCGATGCGGTTCAGCTCGCAGGAGATGGCGCGCAGGTACTGGGCCCGCTTCGGCACCTCGATCTTGAGCAGCCGCTCCACCGCGATCGCGTAGCCCTCGTTGGCGAACATGGCGGCGAGGTAGTCGATGCGGTCGGTGTAGGGCATGTACCCGGGGTAGCCGACCATCTCGCCGATCTTCTCGAGCGAGCGGTGCAGGTAGCCGATGTCCGGGATGGCCTTCCGCATCACCTCCCCGTCGGTCTCGACGAGGAAGTTGAGCACGCCGTGGGTGGACGGGTGCTGCGGCCCGAAGTTGATGAGCATCTCCTCGTTGTTCCGATCGACGCGGCGCAGGACGAGCTTCGACATGGCGTTGTCCTCTAGGCCTTCGGCGCGGCGGGCGGGGCCGCGGGCGCGGGCGGGGTGGGAGGCGTCCCGGCGGCGGGCGCGGGCGCCGGGGGCGGCGCGGG
>CAIQRS010000104.1 GCA_903874275.1 uncultured Anaeromyxobacter sp. | reverse complement strand
GAAGGCCTGGTGGAGCCGGCGGACGTTGCTGCGCAGCCGCTGCTCGGAGGTGACGAAGAGCGGCGAGCCGAAGCGCTCGACCAGCGTCGCCACCGGCACGCCGTCGATGGCCTCCCGGGCGTCGCTGCGGACCCGGCGCTGTCCGAACTTGTTGAGCTGGTGGAACTCCAGCGGGGTGATGCGGGGGGCTTCCCATTCGTTGGTGGTCATGGCGGTTCTCCGGGGGGAAAGGGTTCAGGCCGTCAGGCGACGGCGAGGATCGGGGAGGGTGCGCGGCAGGGTGGAGCCGTTCATGCTGACGCTCACGATCTCCTCCATGGGGACGATGATCTCGCGGGCGTGGCGGATGAAGGTGACGCCGGGGCGGGGCGGGGAGAGCGGCAGGTCGTCCGGGCGAACCCCCTGCTGCAGGGCCAGCAGCGCGGCCGGGAGGTTCCGGCCCACGGCGTGGGAGAGGTAGACCCAGGCCGGGAAGCGCGGGTTCACCTCGATGAGGTGGAGGGTGCCGGCGGCGTCGCGCAGCATCTCCAGCTCGAGCGGACCGCTCCAGCGCAGGGCGCGCATGAGCCGCTCTCCGGCGGCCAGCAGGTCGCGGTCGTCGATGGCCACGCCGGCCCAGGCCTTGCCCTTCTCGGTGAGCGCCTGCTTGCGCATCATCACCGGGCCGACGAGGGCGCCCGTTCCGTCGCCCAGCGCGGTCAGGTTGACCTCCTCGCCGGCCACGTGGGCCTGGACCAGCACCGGGTATCCCCAGGCCCGGGCGATCTGCCCGAAGCGGTAGGCTGCCTCGGCGGGGTCGTGCACCACGTAGGCGTCGTAGAAGACGCCCTTCACCACGAGTGGATAACGCCAGCCGCCCTCGTCCTCGCCGGTGCAGCGTGCGAAGAAGCCGGGGTCGCTGATCGGGCGGACGCGGGGGGTGGCCACGCCGGCCCGTGCGCAGAGCGCCGGAAGGCGGTCCTTGTCGCGGCTGCGCAGCTCGGCGCGCCCCGGGAGCATCATCCGCACGCCGCGCCGGGCCAGCTCGGGCTGCAGCGCGATGAAGTTGGGCAGCTCGGAGTCGAGGCTGGGGACGATGGCGTCGAGCGGCTCCCCGGCCAGGATCTCCTCGAGCCGCTCCATCAGGGCGTCGGCGCCGGTGGCCGGGTAGGGGAGAAGGTAGCCGCCGTCGCCGTCGTCCGGGTGGTAGAGGCCGGGGTCGAGCGTTCCGTACCCGAGGCCGACGATGCGGCCGCGGAAGCCGCCGGCCTCGCTCAGGCAGCGGGCCACCGCGCAGCCCGGGCCGGGGTTGTCCGGCCGGGCGTTCACGCCGGTGACCCCCACCGTCCACTGCGTCCAGGGTCGCCTGTCGGTGCGGGTGCTCATGGCAGGTACCTCCGGAGCTGGCCGACGAAGGCCTCGGCGCCGGCGGCGACCACGGCCGGGTGCTGCGCGAAGCGCCCGGCCAGCTCCCGGACCACCACCTCCTCCGGCTGCCCCTCCTGCAGGAGGCGCAGCGCCAGTTCCCCGCTCGGGTTCAGCCGGTAGCTCCGGCCGGTCCGGACGTCGAATGCGGCGCCGTCCTTGCCGAGCACCAGGTCCTTCAAGCGATCCAGGTCGATGTTCTTCATGGTCGTGGCTCCCCCTGGCTAGAAATGGCTCAGTCCGTCGTTGGCGCTCGGGTGGTCGGGCGCCACCCGCAGGACCTTCTCGAACTCGGCGCGGGCGTCGGTGAGGTGGCGCTGCTTCAGCAGGCTCCAGGCCAGCCCCACGCGCATCTCGACGCTCCCGGGGTACGACTCGAGCGCCCTGCGGTACCAGGCCTCGGCCGGGGCGTAGTTACCCTGGGTGTACTGGATGGATGCCAGCCGGGATTGCGCGGTGAAGTCGCCCGGGGCGGTCCCGAGCACGTCGTGCCCCAGCCGCTCGGCCTCCTTCCAGCGGCGCTGCGCCATGAGCGGCAGCATGGCCCCGAGCCGCGGCTCCGCGGCCCGCGGCTCCGCCTCGATGGCGCGGGCGTACGCCGCCGACGCGTCGGCGTGGCGGCGGGCCAGGTACAGGAGCCAGCCCCGCCGGAGGTGGAGCAGGTAGCCGGCCTCGCCCAGCCGCGCGGCCTCGTCCATGAAGTGGAGTGCGCCGGCCGGGTCGCCCCTGGCCTCGGTTGCGTAGGACAGCCGGTACAGCTCCGGAACGGACGGGGCCTCGGCGGCCCGGGCCACCCCCGGCGACGCCAGTGACATCAACACCGCTGCGACGATCGCTGCTCTTCCCATGGTCTCTCCTTCGAGTTCACTTGGTTGGGGGCCAGGTGCGTGCCCCGTGCGAAGCGAATCTGAAGGAGGACCTTGGTGCCCCGATGGAGGGATCGGGGAGGAATCGGGGAGGGGCGCAGTCAGCCGGGATCGTTGCCGATTCGCGAGTCTGGACACCGCCGGCTCGCCCGATCACGGCCACGGGACGGGAATGAAGCCCGCCCCTGCTCTACCCTTTCACCGAGGGCTGAAGGGCGCCGTGATCACCGAATCGAAGTCGGTGCCGTTGTAGATCATCGTTGCGCTGGTTCCGCTCACCGGGGCGAGCACCAGCTTCAAGCGCTGGCCGGCCAGGTGCACGGCAGGTACGCCGGTGAGCGTGAACCAGGAGCGGTGGTTCCCTCCTCCGGTCGCGTTCACGTCGACCTGGGCGGCGCCCAGGCTGGCCGCGCCGCTGCCGTCGGCCGCCGTCACGAAGAGCTCCGCCCGGACCCTTGCCGGGGCTCCAGGACTGGTGGTGAAGATCCCGATCGACCAGGCCCCTTCCTCGAACGAGCCCGTCAGCGCGGGGCCGTACCAGACCGCCGGACCGGTGAGGGTCTTGAGCGGCTGGAAGCCGCCGATCGTCCCGGGCGAGGAGCTGAGGCTCTCGGCCACCGACGAGACGCCGCTCGCGGCGACGCTGGACAGGTGCCAGTACGAGGCGAGGTTGGCGGCGCCACCGGGCAGGCAGCTGTCGTTGGTGTAGACCCGGACGTAGTCGATGACGTAGTCCTGCGGGAAGACCGTGCTGCCGTCCACCCACCCGCCCCAGGCCCCGCCGACCGCCAGGTTGAGCAGGAGGAACATCGGCTTGCTGAACTCCTCCATGTCGGGGTCGATCAGCTTGGTCCCGATGGCCAGCCCGTCGAACTTCCAGGTGAAGCTGTGGGGGGTCCAGACCATCTCGTAGACGTGGAAGTCGTCGGCCAGCCGCGACGGGGCGCGAAAGGCATAGGAGGGGGCAGGATTTCGACCGACGCCGTTCAGGTAGTGGAGCGTGCCGTGGGTGGTGTAGTCGCCGCTCCCGTCGGCCAGCCCACCGATCATTTCCATGATGTCGGCCTCGCCGCAGGCTGGCCAGGTGACGTCGCCGCCGTAGAGATTGAACGAGTTGCTGTTCACGCCCAGCATCCAGAAGGCGGGCCACATCGCCTGGCTGTACGGGAGCCTGGCCCCCATGGTGAACTTGCCGTAGGTGAAGGCGCGCTTCCTGGACGTCTGCAGCCTCGCCGAGGTGTACGGGGCATCGCCGAACGGCTCCTTCCTGGCGGTGATGGTCAGCGCGCCACCGGCGACCACCGCGTTCTCGGCGCGGTAGTACTCCGATTCGTTGTTGCCCCAGCCGCCCGCGCCGATGTCGAAGGTCCAGTTCGTCTGGTCCACCGCGGTCCCGTTGAACTCGTCCGACCAGACCAGCGTCCAGCCCGCACCCGGGTCGTAGCCGGTCTGCGCCGCGGTGACGGTGACCGACGTGGTGCCGCTGACCGTTCCCGCGCCCGTGGGCGTGACGGCCGCGGTGATGGTGGCGGTGCCCGCCGATACGGCGGTGACCAGGCCGCCGCTGCTGAAGGCGACGATTCCGCCGGGCGACGCGGAGTAGCTCGCGGCCGAAGTCAGGTCCCTGGTGGGGCCGAAATCGTAGCTTCCGGTAACGGTGAGCTGGGTGGTGGCGCCGGGGGCGAGGCTGGGGACCGGGTTGGGCGTGACCGCGATCGTGGTCATCCTCGGCGCTGCGACGTTCACACAGGTTCCGCTCTGACACGTCTGACCGGATGCGCAGGTGGTTCCGGCGGCGGTGCCCGTGCAGTCACCGCTGGCGCCGCAGTGGGTGGCGCTCGTCCGGGGATCGATGCACGCGCCGCCGCAGGCGACCTGGCCCGCGGTCAGGCACGCACAGGCTCCACCCTGGCAGGTCTGCCCCGAAGCGCAGGAACTGCCTGCCTGGGTGCCGGTACAGGTTCCGGTGGCGCCGCAGAAGGTCGGGCTCGTTTGGGGATCGACGCACGCCCCACCGCACGCGACCTGGCTCCCCTGGCAGGACACCGCGCAAGCGCCGCTCGAGCAGACCGTTCCGACGCCGCAGATGTTGCCGCAGGCGCCGCAGTTGAGATTGTCTCGCTCGGTCTCGACGCAAACGCTACCGCAGGGAATCGTACCGGTCGTACAGGTGGGCGCGACGCTGCAGCCAGCGAGGGCCGCGAGCGCGAACGAGAGCAGCAGGCCGTTCATCCTGGTGAGCACGGGATCTCCAGACCGTCGGCAGGTGGCACTTCCGGATCCGAAAGCCCGATGATTTCGTCACCGAATGGATCCAACGATCCGCCGGAGAACCATATTCCGAAACGGCTGGCGCGTGACGACATGTTGGGTAGGAGCGAGAACGAGACCCGGGTGCGCCTTTGGGTTAGAAACGGTCATGCAGCCAGCGCGTGTGCGAGTTTTCCTCACCGTCCGCGACACCCCGGACCGCCTCGCCCCGCAGCCCGGGTGGGGGAGAGGTCCTCCAGCAGGGGATGCCGCGGTCCTCCTCGTCGACCCCGCCCATGCCTTCCAGGAGATCGAGGGCTTCGGCGGCGCCTTCACCGAGGCCGCGGCGGTCACGCTCCACGAGGCCGCTCCCGAGCAGCAGGAGGAGATCCTCCGCGCGTACTTCGATCCCGTCCACGGTCTCGGGTACACGCTCTGTCGAACCCACATGAACAGCTGCGACTTCTCGCTGGGGAACTACGCGCACGCCGACGTCCCAGGAGATCTCGCCCTCGAGCATTTCACCATCGACCGGGATCGCCGCGACCTCGTCCCCATGATCCAGGCCGCGCAGCGCGTGGCCGGAACGCCGCTGAAGCTCTTCGCCTCCCCGTGGAGCCCGCCGGCCTGGATGAAGACCAACGGCGAGATGAACCACGGCGGCTCGCTGCGCCCCGAGTGCCGGGAGGCCTGGGCCGGCTGCTACGTGAAGTTCATCGAGGCCTACGAGGCCGAGGGAATCCCCATCTGGGGGCTCACCGTCCAGAACGAGCCAGCCGCGGTGCAGCGCTGGGACTCCTGTGTCTACACGGCCGGGGAGGAGCGGGACTTCGTGAGGGACCACCTCGGCCCGGCCCTCCACCGGGCCGGCCGGCAGGACGTGAAGCTCATGGTCTGGGACCACAACCGCGACCTGCTCTACCACCGCGTGAAGCCCATCTACGATGACCCGGAGTGTTCGCGGTTCGTCTGGGGTGCAGGGTTCCACTGGTACGGAGGCGACCACTTCGAGAACGTCCAGCGGGTGCACGACGCCTGGCCGGACAAGCGGCTGCTCTTCACCGAGGGTTGCGTGGAAGGCGGGCCGCACCTCGGGGAGTGGTCGGTGGGGGAGCGGTACGGCGCGTCGCTGGTGAACGACCTGGAGCGCTGGGCGGTGGGCTGGGTGGACTGGAACCTGCTCCTCGACGAGACCGGCGGCCCCAACCACGTGGGCAACCTCTGTGGCGCGCCCATCCACTACGACCGGAACTCCCGCACCATCCACTACCAGTCATCGTACTTCTACATGGGCCACTTCTCCCGTTTCGTCCGGCCGGGGGCGCGCCGCGTCGCCGTCGGGAATCCTCGCGACGACCTGCTGGCCACCGCCTTCCGGAACCCCGACGGCAGCGTCGCCGTGGTGGCCATGAACCGGACCGACGCCTCAATCGCCCTGGACGTCCGGATCGGCGACGAGGAGGTGTGCGGGGCGCTGCCGCCGCACGCGATCGTCACGCTGGTCAGCGCAGGTGAACGGTGAACTCACCTGCGTCGGCCCGCATCCCCTTCGGTCAGAGCGTGTCCTGGTCCTTGGTCGGCAACGTCTTCTTCACGATCTGCCAATTTGGCGCGGTGGTTCTTCTCGCGAGGATGGGCTCCGTCGAGGTCCTGGGTCGCTTCGCGCTCGCCTTGGCGCTCACTGCCCCCGTGTTCTTCCTCGCAAGCCTCAACTTGCGCATCATCCAGGCCACCGACGTCCGGGAGCAGTTTCGCTTCACGGACTATGTCGCCTTGCGATTGCTGGCAACGGCGGCGGCGTTCGTGGCGGTCGTGCTCCTCGCGATCGTGCCACTGGAGTCGGCTGGCGCTTCCGCCACGATCGTGCTCGTTGGCCTTGCAAAGGCTTTCGAAGGCGTCAGCGACGTCTACTACGGTCGTCATCAGCGACTAGAGCGGATGGACCGCGTGGCGTGGTCGCTCATGCTTCGCGGGGCGGCGGGACTGCTGGGGATCGCCGTCGGCCTGAAGATTGCTGGAACGTCCTCCGCAGCAGCTGCCGGGATGGCGACGGCGTGGTGCGCTATCGTCCTGTTCTACGACGTCAAGATGGACCGCTTGCGAGAGTTCGCAGGGGACGCAGCAGCTACAATTGGCCGGTCGAACGCTTCCCGGATCCTGGCTCTCGCGCGCCTGTCCCTCCCCCTCGGGGTGGTCCTGATGCTGGTCTCGCTCCAGGCGAACATCCCGCGGTATGTCCTGGAAGCCCATGGTGGCAGCAAGGCCCTCGGGGTCTTCGCGGCGCTGTCGTCATTCCTCGCCGTCGGGAGCGTGCTCGTAAACGCCCTGGGCCAGAGCGCAGCCCCTGGGATGGCGCGACGGTTCACAAGCGGGCAATACCCCAGCTTCTTGCGTCTGGTGACCGGTGTGTCGGCGGCTGCAATCGGCGTTGGCGTTGCCGGCTGGCTCGTTGCCGTCCTGGCAGGGGCGAGCATCCTCGAACTGGTGCTCGGGGCGCAGTACCGACCATATTCCCGGGAACTCTCGTGGCTGATGGCCGCAGGCATCGTTGCAGGCCCAGCCTCGGCGCTGGGGTACGCGATGACCGCTGCCCGGCAGATGCGCGTGCAGGTGCTGATGCTTCTCGCCGTGTGCTTCACCGTGGCCGCAGCGTCGTACGCTCTCGTTCCTCGGTACGGGATCCTGGGCGCAGCGGGGGCCCTTGGCGCGGGGTTCTCCGTGCAGGTCCTGGGGTCCCTGGGAGTTCTATGGAAGTCCGCTCCCTGACCTCATCAGGACTCCCCGGTCAGCGAAGGCCGGCCCTGGCCGCCTCGGCCTGGTAGGCCTCGAGCAGGGCCGCCCAGAGGACCTGCGGTCGAAAGTCGCGCAGCACGCGGTCGCGGCCGGCGGAGCCATGGCGCCGCCGGAGGTCGGGGTCGAGCAGGTACCTTGCCACGGCGCCCTCGATCGCTGTGTGGCTCCGGGCCGGAACGAGCAATCCAGTCACCCCGTCGACCAGGGCGTCCCGGCAGCCTGGGATGTCCGTGCCGACGACGGGCAACCCCATGGCCGCGCCTTCCAGCAGCACGATGCCGAAGCCCTCCCGATAGGTAGGAAGCACGACGATGTCCATGGCAGCGAAGAGCGGGGGCGTGTCCCAGCGCAAGCCGGCCAGGTGTACGCGGGGATCCGCCCGGAGGGAGGACAGCACTCCCGGCGGGAGCGGGTCCTGCGTCTCCTCGGCGCCCACCACGAGCAGGTGCGCTTCTGGAAAGCGCTTGCGCAAGGTCTTCCACGCCTCGGCCATCTCTGCGACACCCTTGTCCCGGACCAGGCGGCCGACGAAGCCGACTACCGGCACGCCATCGGGGATCCCCCAGCGGGCGCGCTCTGCGCGCCCCGCCGCGATGCTCGCCTGGCCAGGCTGAAACCGGACCTCTGCGTCGATGCCGTTGATGCTCCCGTGACCGAGCACATGGATCCGGGCCGCGCGCACCACGCCTTCCGCGACAGCCAGGTCGCGGAGGGAGTTGCTCACGCAGAGGACGCGATTTGCCAGCGCGCACGACGCGCGCTCGGCGCTCCACAGCAGCGCTCGCCGGACGCCACGATTGGTCACCATCGGTAGGCCGTGCATGTGGTAGATGCGCACCGGGACGCGGGCCAGCGCAGCCGCGGTCATGCCGACCAGTCCTCCCTTGGGAGTGTGCGCGTGCACGATGTCCGGCCTAAGCCGACGCAGGAGCTTCACCAGGCGGGCGATCGCGCCCAGGTCGTGCAGGGGCGAGATCGCGCGCCGCATCTCGAAGGCGTGCACCTCGACGGCCTCCTCGTTCGCGAACTGCTCGAGCTCCGGGCCAGGGGAAGAGACTGCGAGGACCTTCAGCCCGTGCGCGCGCATGAAGCCGGGCTGACCCCGCAGGAAGAAGAGCGACTGCGGCACCGTCGTGATGTGGAGGAGGCGCATGTGGACGGCGGGGAGCCGGGGTTCGGGGAGGGGGTCGCGGGACTTCCGTGCGCGTTCCTCCGCGAGCAGAGTGTAACACGTCCGGCCGGGCGCTGGACAGGTTCTGGGGGAGCGATGAGCATGGTACGGTGGAGGCCGTGAAGGACATGCGCGCCGAGGCAGATGCTGCAAGCCAGCCGCCCTCGCGACGTCGAGAGATGGACGCATAGTGAATGTAGTGATCGCACTCGAGCACCGCTTCCTGGGCACTCCAGACGGGGCGGTGTGGACGGACGGTACCTACCCTCGCCCGTTCTGGGACCGGTATCTCGCAGCCTTCGACGCCGTCACGGTTCTGGCCCGCGTGCGCCGTGTCGATCGGCCCGCCCCGGAATGGCGCCGGGTCGATGATTCGGTGGTCCGCGTGCACGCCTTGCCCGACTATCAAGGCCCCCGGCAATACCTGCAACGACGTTCGAGCATCCTGAGGGCCATTCGCGAGGCCGTGATGCAGGATGCGGCGTTCATCCTTCGCGTACCGGGCCAGATCGGGACCATTGCCGCATCGATGCTGGCGGAGCGCGGTTGCGTGTTCAGTCTCGAAGTGGTCGGCGACCCCTGGGACGGCTTCGCCCCGGCGGCCAGTCGACATCCATTGCGCGCCTTCTTCCGCTGGGGGTTCTCGAGCGCCCTGCGGAGGCAGTGCGCGCAAGCAGCAAACGTCCTCTACGTCACCCAGGGCTACCTCCAGCAGCGCTATCCGACCCGGGTCGCTTGCGACGGGAAGGACGCACCCATGAGCGTAGGGGTGTCGGACGCGGAGTTGAGCGAGTCCGCGTTCGTGGCGTCCAGCGGGCGCCGTCCCGCAGCCGATTCCCCGAAGCGACCCCTGCGTCTCGCCAGCACCGGTACCATGAGTCAGCCTTACAAGGGATTCAACGACCTGATTGCGGCCGTCGCCATCTGCCGCTCGGAGAAGATCGATCTCGAGCTGACGCTCATCGGGGACGGTCCGCTCAGGCGCCAGTTCGAGCAACAGGCTCGATCCCTTGGAGTGGACGAGCACGTTCGCTTCGTCGGCCAGCTCCCGGCGGGGCAAGCGGTTCGGGACGAGTTGGATCGGGCCGACATCTACGTGCAGCCCTCGCTCGTGGAGGGCTTGCCGAGGGCGCTCGTCGAGGCGATGGCGCGCGGATGTCCGTGCATCGCCACGATGGTCGGAGGCGTCCCGGAACTATTGCCGGCGGAGTGTCTGGTGGCGCCGCGGCGCCCCGCGCAACTGGCGGCCGCCATCAAGGCCTTGGCCTGCGATCCCGAACGGTTGCGGGAGGCGGGTGCGCGGAACGTCGAGGTGGCGCGGACGTTCAGCGAGAAGGTCCTGGCCCCGAGGAGACTGGCTTTCCATCGCGCGGTCATCGCGTCCCATCAGGCTTGGCGGGAGAGGTCGCGACGGTCAAGGCGAGGGGGTGTTGGTTGAGCCCGGCACCCTGGCGTGCTACATCGACTGCTCATCCGGCCACCAGCCGATAGGAACGATGGCACTCCTGCGCCGCAATGATCGTTGGCCCAAGGTCTCGGACGTCCTGTTCAGGGTGTGATTGCCGGAGAGACGATATTCCATGTCCATCCAGAGCGGTGCCGCCCTGTGCATCTCGATCGACCTGGAACTCATGTGGGGTCGCTGGGACCGCATCGACGCCAGTTCCATTCGTCTCGCCGAGCAGGCCGAACGCCCCATCGTCCGGCGGTTGCTCGAGCTGGCCGAGCGCTACGACATCCCGATGACCTGGGCGGTGGTGGGTCGCGTCTTCGACGATGCACCCGGATTCGAGAACCCGCCCGGGCCCAGGAAGGCATGGTTCGCGCCGGAACTCGTCGAGGAGATCCAGAATAGCCCTGTCGCCCACGACATCGGCTCGCATTCGCACGGGCACGTCTATTTCGACGAGCTCGGCGATGCAGAGGCGAGCCTGGATCTCGAGCGTGATCTCGAGCTCCGGAAGCGCTGGGGTATCCCGATGCGCAGCTGGGTCTTCCCGTGCAACAAGATCGGTCATCTCGACAAGCTTGTGAAAGCAGGCGTCGAGGTCTACCGAACGCACGATGCCGGCTGGCTTGGATGGGTGCGGAACCACGTGCCGCGCCTCTACCCAGTCGGCAACCTGCTCGACAAGATGCTGCCGATCACCCCGTCGCTCGTCGAGGCACAGGCTACGAGCTTCGACGGATACCGCGCAGTCGCGTTGCCCTCGTCCACGTTGCTGCTCGCAAGAAACGGCTTGCGGCGCCTGGCGCTTGTCAGCGTGTCGAAGCGGCGCTGGTTGCATGCGCTCGAGGATGCCGCGACGCAGCAGAAGGTGTTTCACGCCTGGTTCCATCCCTCGAACTTCTATTTCGACGCCGACACGCAATTCTCGATCCTTGAGGACGCATTCCGCGACGCGGCCCAGAAGCGCGATTCAGGCGTCCTGCGCATCTCCACCATGGCGGACTTTGCGGAATCCGCGTCATGAGCGAAGCGTGGACCGTCATGCAATGCTTCGGCGCATTCGCAGGCAACGGGTCGGTCGCCGGTCTTGCCCGGAACACACCTTTTCCCAGCAGGACGTGATTGGAAATGAACGACAATAGCGTCGACGCGGTGTTCCGAATACTCCAGGGTGACATCCAGGGCTTGACTCGAAATGACATTGGCCTGCCCTTCGATCAGCTCAACATCGACAGCTTTGGACTCATCTCGTTGCGGGCTCGACTCGAGCAGCTTGTCGGGCGGGAGATTGGCGATGACATCTGGACATCGGCGACGTGCCCCGCAGATATCATTAGGATGGTTTCGACCGATGCGATCTGCGGCGAAGTGTCCCCTTCACGCGAGACCGAGTGCCGATCCTTCAATATCAACATGCCACAGATGGCAATGGGTGGCCTCTCCGAGTCCTGGCTGTTCAAGGAACTGGGAGACATGCACTGGAACATGATCACGGATGGGCTGGGTTCTCCCTCCAGTGCTCTACTGGACGGAAACGGGAACCGCCTGTATGCAACATTCACGCGTATTGCCATTCGCGTCGGGCCGTTGACATCGTACGGAGAGAACGATGGGATGGTTCTTCGCAAGACTTCCTTTGCGCGATTCGGCGCGGGGATGTTTTTCAGTGAAATAGGGATTTCGCCCGGACAGGGGCGTGCCCAGTTGATGTCGAGTTTCACGAGCCGGGGCGAAAGCGGTTCAAACTCATCCCTGCAAAAGGGCCAACCCCAGATCCCTCCAGGCTGCAAGATTCCTCGACTGGAGAGCTACCCCGCCTTCGCCGACCAATATCGAGCGCGCAGAGGAAGCGTTCCCGCGGGTTGCATCTTTGAGCGCGAGTACGAAATCGTGCCACAGCACGACATCAATGGAGTCGGGCTGCTCTATTTTGCAGCGTACCCAATCATCTCGGAGATCTGCCTCTCGAAATTCGAGGATCAACGCCATCGGGGCTTGACCAGCAAGGACGTGTTCTATTTTGGCAATTGCGACGAGAACGAGGTTCTACTGTTCCGTCTCCACGCGCGGGCCGAGAATCGGGACTCCGTGGCGTACGAAATGTCAATATCCCGAAAGAGCGACGATTCGCTGATGGCCTATCTGGTAACTACGAAGCAGACAGCCAGATGAAGACCTTCATCTTCGGCGCAGGCGGTCACGCCCATGTCATCGCGTCCGTACTGGATGTGGACGTGACGTTCGTCGTCGAGTCGGAAGCTCTCAAGGGACAGATCTCGGTGACCGAGTTCCTTCTCCGCATCGATGACTTCAGGAGTGACAACATCTACATAGGAATAGGGAACAACCGCGACCGTCGAAAGATCTTCGACAAGCTTCTGGGTCTTGGCGTGAAGCCTTCCACGTGCGTCGCAAGGCACTCGTTCACCGCGAGAAGCGCGGAAATTGGCGTCGGAGCAACCATCTTGGCCGGCAGCGTCATAGGCGCCAGAGCCATCGTGGGTGACAATGCCATCGTCAATACACTATCGAGCGTGGACCATGATTGTATTCTCGGCGCCCATTCGCAGGTTACCGCTGGAGTGACCTTTGGTGGAACGGTGAGGACAGGCGAGGACTGCTTCTTCGGTGTTAAGAGTGCCGTGACTCCGAACAGGACCATCGGCAACAACGTGGTCGTCATGGCTGGATCGCTGGTCACCGAAAACATCTCCGACGGGGTAATGGTGGGTGGGAATCCCGCAAGGGTGGTCAAGAGGCTCCAGCGGGATTGACCTCGACGCCCCGATTCTCGAGCTCGCTTCGTCCATGGTGATGAATCAAGAGCTTCAGGTGACCTTGACGGGCCCAGACCTTCGGGCGACATTGCCGGCGATGCTCGACGGGTTCAAACAACATCAGGGTGTCTACTACCCCGTCGCCGACGTGATGACGGCCGACGACCCCTACCGCGCCCAGTGGGATCACGAGGCCGACGAGGACGCGGTGTACTCCGCGATCGGCATCGTCTCACACGGCCGCGAGGACTACGAGACGTTGACCGCGACGCGGCAGCGGCTGTGG
Source organism: uncultured Anaeromyxobacter sp. (assembly GCA_903874275.1). Lineage (GTDB taxonomy): Bacteria > Myxococcota > Myxococcia > Myxococcales > Anaeromyxobacteraceae > CAIOAK01. The sequence goes on along the minus strand of CAIQRS010000104.1, from coordinate 10,657 downwards.
CGCGAGTTCCCGCGCCGGCACGTCGGCACGATCGTCGAGATCGGCTGCGGCTATGGTCGCGTTCCCATGCTTCTGTCGCGGGAGCGCGGCGTGACCTGCGACTGCTACGTCGGTGTCGACATCTCGCGCAACATGCTCACTCGCTTCGCCCGCTACCGCGAGCCGCACAAGGTCTTCCCCGAGGCCCAGGTCCTGCTCGTGTGCGCGTCGGCCGAACAGCTGCCGTTGGCCCACGACTCGGTCGACCTGGTGATCTCGTCGGGCGTGTTCTTGCACATGGGCAAGTCGTTCGTGCGCAGCACCCTCCAGGCAATGGGCCGAATCCTCAAGCCGGGCGGTGCGGTCGCGTTCGACACCTCGTTCCCCAACCAGCGGAGCCTCAGCTTGCTGCCGACCCGACTGTATGGCCTGTTCGCGCCGGACAAGCCCAACCGGGCCAAGTACTACACCCGGTCGGAGATCGCCGCGCTCCTGGACGACACCGGCATCGTCAAGAAGTGCGGACCCATCACCATCGAGGCGACCGAGTTTGCAGTGGTGCCCCCGCGCATCCGCCGTATCCAGGTGCCACTGGCCGCGCGTCTCAACGCGCTCCTGTCGCCGCCACCGCGCGGGCTCGAAGATCTGGTCGCGGCGATGTACAGCGCCCATTCGACGCTGTGACCTCCGGGCGCGGCGAGGAGGTCGAACATCCCGAGGAGCCGGCCCGGCCGCAGGGGACTTCGCCCCGCTGCTCACCGCGCGAGCGTCATCAACTTGCGTACCGCCCACGACTTCGCTTGGACCCCGGCGCCGGCTGGCAACACGCGACACGCGAACGCGTTCGCCTTCCGCACGGTGACCAAGTAGACCCAATTGTACTGAACGCCCTGGGCGCGGTGGTACTCCAGGTTCTCCACGCTCAGGTTGTTGAACAGCGGCTCAAACTCGAAGTCCAACAGTCTCCCGGCCAGCCGGCTTCGAACGCGCTCTGGCAGCACGTCCAGCCCTCGCACCACCGGCGAGACCAGCAGCAGCAGCGCCACGCCTTCCGGGTTGAGCCGCTCGTGCAGCCCATCCAGGATGGCCATCTGCAAAGAAGTGCCGTAGTCTTCGCCACCGTCGGCGTAAATCTGCGTGGCCCGCGCGGCCGGCGCGATGAATACGTGCGGCGGGTTCGAGACGATCACGTCGAACGTCTCGGGCACGTCGCGGTAAAGGTCCGACCGACGGAACTCGACCCGCTCGAGGTTGTTGGCTCGCGCGTTCAGTCGTGCACAATCGAGCGCGCGCGGATTGATGTCGATCCCGAGCACGCGCTCGCAGAAATGCGCTAGGTGGATGCTGACGATGCCCGAGCCGCTGCCGACCTCCAGTCCGTTCCGCAGTCGCCGCCCCGCCAGCCGGCGGCGGATTGACTCGATCAGGATGATGCTGTCCTTGCCCAGCCAGATCGAGTCGCTGCGGCTCGCTTCGATCACATCAGTCACGAATAGCCGGCCGTGCGACGGGACGATCCGCACGCGCGACGCCCAGCGCGTCCCGCGCGGCACCAGCAACCCGGCCGCGGCCGCACGGTCGCTCAGGTCGGCGCCGAGCAGTTCTCGCCACGCCTCCAGTTCCGTCGGGAGCGCGTTGACGAACAGTCGCAGCAGCGCGGCGGCGCGCGGCGTGCCGAGTCCGGCGAGCCCACGATAGAACTCAGGAATCGCCGTCCGGTCCATCACGTAATTGCCCCGCCCGGCCAGTGCGTGCACCAGGTTCACGGCCTCGAACGGCAGCATCCTGCGGTCGGTCCGTGTCGGGAAACGGTGCAGGCGAGAGATGCCGATCTGCCCCAGCGATTGCACGACCTCCTCCAGCAGGCCGGCGTGGTCGACAAACGACAACGGCCCAGGGGTCGGGGCCTCCAGGTCGCTCGCACTGGCCTCGCGGTGATCGATGGGCGTTCCAGTCACTGGCCAGGTCTTGGCACGATGCAATTCCCGATCGCAAGGCAGTCCAACTTGCCACCCAGGAACGAGCGGATCGCGTCATCCGGGGAGCACACGATCGGTTCTTCGTGCTTGTTGAAACTCGTGTTCACGATCGATGCGAAACCGGTGCGCTTGAAGTACTCGTTGAGGATCCCGTAGTAGCGTGGATTCACTTCCTCTCGAATGAGCTGCGGCCGCGCCGTGCCGTCGACGTGCACGACGGCTGGCGACTCCAACTTCATTCGCTCGGTGCAGTCGAACGTGATCGTCATGAACTCGGCGGTGGCCGTCGCGCCATTCGTGTTGCGATAATAGTCACCTGCGCGTTCAGCGAGCGTTACCGGCGCAAAGGGCATGAACTCACTGCGATCCAGTTGTGCATTCAGCCACTGGTTCACTTCCGGATTCGTGGCTGGATAGAGAATCGATCGGTTTCCCAGAGCTCGAGGCCCGAATTCCATGCGGCCGTCGAAGTGTGCCACGACCTTGTTGGCCGCGATGAGTTCGGCCACTTCGCTCTCCACCTCCTGCGACACGTGGTACGCAAGTCCGTGGTGCTTGAGTTCGCTCTCGATGACTTCGTTCGAATACTCCGGTCCCCAGTAGACATTGGAGATGCGCCGAGGCGAACTGTCATGGAGTTTCTCTCTCGCCACGACCTGTGCAGCGCCGTAGCCCAATCCCCCGTCGCCCATGTGCGGAAAGACGAACAGGTTCCGGACACCGTCAATCTCATGGACACGTTGATTGAGCTTGACGTTTGCGGCAACGCCACCCGCGAGGACGACGTTGGCGACCTCGTGCTTGCGGACGTAGTGGGCGATGAAAGTCGTCGCCACTTCCTCGAGAACGGTCTGGAACGCGGCTGACATGTCCTCTCGGCCATGCCTGCGGGCCAGGTAAAGAATCCTTGGGTAACTGCCGTACACCGCCGGTGCGGCAAACGATCCCTCCGCGTCGTTGAAGGCGAGGTTTCGGATCTCGTTCAGGAGCGCGGGCGATGGTTTGCCGTAGGCTGCGAGCCCCGTTATCTTCCCTTCGTGGCGCGCTGGCGTGAAGCCGAGCGCTTTCGTGATGGATGCATAGAAAGTGCCCAAGGAATTCGGCAGGCGGATCTCTTTCAGAAGTGCGAAACGACCGGCCGTGACGAGATAGATCTGTGAACTGACGCCTTCCCCTTGACCGTCGAAAGTGACGGCGAGCGCGTCCGAGAAGCCACTTCCCCAATAGGCACAGGCCGCGTGGGCAAGGTGGTGTGGTACGCGCACGGTCCTGTCCTTGCAGGAAGTCTTGTCGATCCACCTCCGAATTTCGTCGTCCATGCGCCGTGCCAGCGCGATTGAGCGTGGCGCTGTGCGATAGTGATTGACCAGAAGATTGAGGGCTCTTGTGGGAAGCGAGGCGCGGTCGCTTTTCGAAAGATAGTCGTGGTTCTTCAGGAATTCACTTACGCGGTAGAATCGCTCGCGATCGCTTTCAGGGTCGGCCTTGGCGATGGCGATGTGATCGATTTCCGAGAGAGAAAGTCCGGTGTTCGACAGGATCCAGTCGATCGCCAGGTGGGGGAAGCCCTGATGGCCTTTGACTCGCGAAAACCGTTCTTCGTTGGCGGCGCAAACGACCTCGGTGTCCTTGAGCAGGACGGCGCCAGCGTCGTTGTCAATTTCGCTGATTCCAAGAACGTACATGGTTGACCTATCGTAACCGCAGGCAAAGGCCACGCACGATCGACGTGATCTCTCCTTGGTCCGCGAGCGTAAGGCTGCTTGAACTGGGCAGGCAGAAGCCGCGGCGAAAGAGGTCCTCGGCCACCTCGCCGCCGTGCCGCTCGGCTTTGGCGAAGATCGGCTGCTGGTGCATTGGCTTCCAGATCGGGCGCGACTCGATGTCCTTGGCCGCCAGCGACCGGATGATATGGTCGCGGCTGATTCCGAGTTTCTGCTCGTCGACCAGGAAGCAGGAGAGCCAGTTCGTGTGCAGCCCGTAGGGCGCCTGTGGCATCAAGCTGAGGCCGGGCAGGTCGGCGAATGCGTCACGATAGCGAAACGCGACAGCACGCCGCTGCACGACGCGCTGGTCGAGCACCTCCAGTTGCCCGCGGCCGATGCCAGCGAGTACGTTGGAGAGGCGGTAGTTGTAACCCATCTCGGTGTGCTCGTAGGCCATTCCTTGGTCGCGCGCCTGCTGCGCCCAGAAGCGGGCCTTCTCGACCCACTCGTGGTTCGGCGAGGTGAGCATGCCGCCGCCGGTGGTGGTGATGATCTTGTTGCCGTTGAACGAGAAGATCCCGATCGCGCCCAGCGATCCCGCCGCCTTGCCTTTGTAGAGCGTGCCCATGGCCTCGGCCGCGTCCTCGATCACCGGTACGCCGTAACGCCCGCAGACCTCGAGGATCGGGTCCATGTCGGCGCTCTGGCCGTAGAGGTGGACCGGAATCACCGCCTTCGGCAGTCGGTTCACGGCGGCGCGTTGGCGGAGCACGTCAGCGACGCGTTGCGGATCGATCGTCCAGGTACCAGGGTCGCTGTCGATCAGGAGCGGCCGGGCACCGAGGTAGAGTATTGGATTGACGCTGGCGATGAAGGTGAGTGTCGGGACGATGACCTCGTCGCCCGGCCCGACACCAAGCAGGCGCAGGCCGAGGTGAAGTGCTGCGGTTCCACTCGCTAGCGCCACCGAGGGCATGCCGACACGGGCGGTGAATGCTGCTTCGAATGCGTCCAGATTGGGGCCCACCGACGATAGCCAGTTGGTGGCGAATGCCTCGCTGACGTAGTGCTGCTCGGACGGGCCCAGGTGGGGGACGGAAAGATAGATGCGAGTCACTGCTTCCTCTCGAGCGTGCGCGCTGGCACTCCGACGACGGCACGGCGGCAACGGATCGCGCGGACGACAGCCGTGCCATGTCCATTGGCCCCGCAGGCGAGGAGACCCGCTTCGCTCACTCTCCCCCCCAGGGACCGTCCAATGCACTAGTTCCCGTGAACTCCGGCATCGTGGCGTGACCCGGGCTGGTGATCCCGTCCCGCCTCACCACCCGCACGACCGTCAACAGAAGGATCCGCAGATCCAACCAGGGCGACCAGTGGTCCACGTACCACACGTCCAGTGCGAACTTCTGCTTCCAGGGGATGGCGTTGCGCCCGTTGATCTGTGCCCAGCCCGTTATTCCCGGAAGGACGTCATGCCGCCGCGCCTGCTCCGGGGAGTAGCGCGGGAGGTATTCCATCAGGAGAGGCCGCGGCCCGACCAGGCTAAGTTCGCCCCGGAGCACATTCCACAACGCGGGAAGCTCGTCGATACTGCTAGCGCGGAGGAATCGGCCCATCCGGGAGAGGCGCGCTGAATCGGGGATTGGCGCTCCAAGGGGATCTCGGGCGTCGCGCATGGTGCGGAACTTGACCAGCGAGAAGGGCGCACCGGCTCGGCCAGGGCGGCGCTGCCGGAAGAGGACGGGCGGGCCAAGGGTGGCACGAATGGCAAGCGCGACCGCCCCGAGTAGCGGGGCGCAGAGCAACAGAGCGCCGGCGGCCGCCATGCGGTCGAGCGTGGATTTCAAAAAAAGCGCGGCTCCGGCCTGTCTCAACTAGCTCCGTTCGGGCGACCAACCGCACCGCTGTCGTCCAGTTCGCGGTTCGAGGGTTTGCGCATCCGCGACAAACGCGAGCCTCGACTAATATCACGGACTCCTACAAGCTTCCCAGCCATGCGGCCCGAAAGTATCGGGTGCGCCTGCCAGTCATCTTGCACACAAAGAAGTCCGCCGGCGCGAAGAGTTCCCCTTGGCAACAAAGGGCGTGACGTCGTCCACCACTTGCCATTCTCCCGGGGTGCCTACCAGCCTTCACCCGACCTCTCTGCTAGTGTGGCCTTCCGTACGATTTGTGGAGACAGCTTCCGGACCCTTGCGTTGGCCTGGGGCATCGCTCGAATGACCGTAGCTCACCCCCGCTCCTCTGTACGAAGGGTTCGCGGTCACGACGCACTTCGGCGGCAGCTTGCGACGTCGTTCTTCTTCACTCTCCTGCTCCTTTCGTCGCTGATCCCAGGACGGTTCGATCTCTCCACCGACGTGCTCGGCATCCCCGTGCGCGTCCTGGATCTCCTGCTGGTCATCCTTCTTGCCATGCTCGTATTCTTCCGAGTGCGGCAAGGGCGTGGTTCGCAGACGACGATCAACCATGTTCCGGCCGTATTCTCTGGACTGTTCGCGTATGCGGCCCTGTCGCTCGTCTGGTGGAGCCCGGTCACCGAGCCCGACACGTCGGCCATGGCGTGGACCCTGCTACTTTCGGCCGCGTGCCTTTGGACTGGCTACCTCGTCGTCCGCTTCCAGGAAGAGGAACTTCATCGGTTCATGTCGAGTCTGACGTCCTTCGTGGCGGCGATCGCGGCTATCTACAGCGCTCAATCGTTTCTGGATCTTGGATTTCGGTCCGCAAGCAACGCCGCTCCCGATCCCCTTTTCGGGATCGATCGCGTCAGGGGTCCACTTTTCGGAGCTTCGACGGGTGGCGTAGTCCTCATTCCTGCAATTGCTTTCGCGCTCCAGGAAGTCATTGCCGGAAGAAGCCGGCGCAGGAATGGGCTCGTCCTTGCCGTGCTGCTCGCCGCGTGCTTCGGGACAGGCTCGCGAGCGGCCCTGCTGGGGCTCGGAGTGTTGGTCGCGATCAGTGCGTTCTCCTTGCGTTCGACGAGGCAGCGACGAGTTCTCGGAGTGGCGACGCTGATGATTGGAGGCCTGGCCGGCTGGCTCTTCTTCTCGACACTTTCTTCTGAGCGGCTTCTCACCTTGGATGACGCAGAGCGGGCGATGACGATTCAGACCGGAGCGAACGCCATCGCGCAAGCGGGAATCGGGGAGAACATTCTTGGACTGGGGTACGGTTCCTACTGGCGCTGGTACCTGGTCGACGCGAAAGGCGAAGGCAGCGCCAGTTTCACGGAATTCGTCGTGGTTCGGCCGGCTGGCGTCACGCTATACCATCCCCACTCGACGCTGCTCCTCCTGCTGGTGGAGTTAGGGATTCCTGGCCTCGCCGCAGGGCTCTGGCTCACCTGGGCAATATGGCGATCTCGCAAGAGCAGCGTGCAGAAGAATATGCCCACGATCATGTTCGCCGGACTTGCGGGCTCGGCCGTGACGTTCGCCACCGATCTGCTCATCTTCAAGGCGCCAGGGCAGAGCCTCATCTGGTGGACCTACGTTTTGGGCGCTATGGCGCTTGTGGACCGTCCCCCAACCATTGAACGAGGCTGTGGGACGAGTCACGTGAGCGCGGGGGGTCAAGCAGGGATTAGGGGGTGTCCCTGATTGCCAGATCCAGGAAGCCGGGAAGAGTCCGGAATCTGGGCTGGATTGTGGAGTTCCTGATCGGATTTGCCAGGTGACGCTGGGTGTGATCAACACTCACCGTGCACCGACACGAACTGACCGATGCTGAGTGGAAGCGCATTGAAGCTCTCCTCCCCGTTCGCACGGGTCCGGTCTCCAAGCGAGGGGACCGCGACTTCGTCAACGCCGTCATCTGGCGAACCAAGACAGGTGTCTCCTGGCGGGACCTGCCCGAGCGCTTTGGCTCTTGGAAGACCGTGTACAACCGGTTCTCTCGCTGGGCCAAGACCGGAGTATGGGAACGGCTCTTCAAGGAGCTGGCCATCGAGGTCGACGAAACCGGCTCCCTCCTCGATGCCACCACCGTCCGGGCGCACCAAGACGCCGCGGGCGGAAAAGGGGGGTCCGATGCAATCATCTGGGCCGTTCTCGAGGAGGCTTTTCGACCAAGATCCACGCGGTCACGACGACGCAAGGCAGGCCGATCTACGTCACGCTGACCCAGGGGCATCGGCACGAGGCCACCAAGGCCGAGGAACTCCTGGACCATGCACGAGGCCGCGCCTGCATCGCCGACTCGGGCTACTCCGGCGAACGAATCCACAAAGCCATTCGGGCCCGCGGCATGAAGCCCGTCGTCGCACAGAACCCCACGCACCCTCGCCGAGGGCGCTTGGACCGCAAGCTCTACGGCCTGCGCTACAAGATTGAATGCGGCTTCCATTCGCTCAAACGATTCCGTGCCGTCGCCACTCGCTATGACAAATCCGCTGCCAGCTTCCTCGCCACCGTCCACGTCGCCTGCTTCTTGGCGTGGCTCAATTAGGGACACCCCCTAGAGATGCGGTGCACGGGACATGACAGGCGGGCAACGCCAGATCCGAACTGCCTCCCTCATGCATACATTGACTCGAGAAGGGGAATCGAATTAGCGATGTTGAAGTCCGATTGCTAGAGCGACCGGAGAGCTCGCAGACGGTCCGAATCCCTCGACCCACTGTCAAGCGCCGCCAAGCCAGCGAGCACCCACGGACCCTCCTGCTCGATCGGCAAGCGCTGAATCAGTCCTGGAACCGCGCACGCCTCCTCCGTGACTCGATCGGAGAGAAGGACAGGCAGTCCAGCCGCCTGGGCCTCAAGTACTGCAACCGGCAGTCCTTCATGTAGTGAAGGAAAGACGAAGACGTCGATCGCTCCGTTCAAGAGCGCTGGAACGTCTCCTCGCACTCCAGCGAAAACGGTTCGTTCGGCGATCCCCAGGCGCGTCACGGCTTCCTGCATCTTCGTGCGCAGCGGTCCGTCGCCGACGAGGAGCAGCCACGTCGCCGGCCGTGCCTCGAGCACCTGGCGGGCGAACCGGAGCAGGAACTCGTGGTTCTTCTGCTCGTCGAATCGACCCACGTGCCCGAGCACCTTGACCCCCTCCGGGATACCCACGCTCCGCCGCGTGGCCTTGGGATCGTACTTCCTGCCGTCCTGGTCCAGTGCGATTCCGTAATGAAGTATCCGCACGTTGGATTGGTCCTTCCAGTTCGCCCCCCATAGTGCCGACGCAGCCAGGCCGCTGGCGGCAAGTCCCAGCGTAGCGTTGTGGCGTATGAGCCTCCGCATCCCCAATCGATAGAGAGATCGAGCGACGCCCTGCTGGCTCTCGACCAGAGCGGTATCGTTGTGCGAGTGGGCGATGCGCCGGCGCACCCCTGCACTGCGAGCTACCGCCAGCACCCATCCACTGAAGAAGTGAACGTGACTGTGGACGACGTCGAACGGACCATTCGCCTGCAGCACCTCTCGAAGCCTGTGGGAGTAAGATAGGGGGGCACGGTGGAGGGGACAGCGCAGGATGGAAGCCCCACGTTCGAGTATCTCGTCGTCAAAGGCGGCCTTCTCTTCCGTGTGCACCAAGAACGACATGTCGAAGCTGCGATCGCTCCGCCTGAGGACAGTCATCAACCAAGACTCGACGCCGCCGCGGTTCATCGCCCCGACAACATGGAGCACGCGACGTCTGGGTTTGTTCGGCACGAGGTCTCTCATCTCGGGCATCGGCTCTCCTTGAGGCGCATGTCTCACATAGAATAACTCGATACCCGGGCCAGATGGGACGCTCTCCGGAGAGAGCGTCGGTCAGGCCGTGAGATCCCACCTGGTTCCCTTCCGGCAGGCGGAGGTCATTCCGTCGCGTCGCTCATGATATGAAGTCGCATGCTGTCCGAGCGGCTTCCCCAACGGATGAAGGCCTTTCTCAGGGAGCTTGCGGTCCCGCGACCACCCAGGCACATCCGTGAGAAGTTTCGAGCAATCGACCAGGACGCCCTGGGGAGCGTCGCGGAATCTCTGCGGCAACACTACTTCGGACAGGCGAGCAACTGCTTTGGCAGGACCCGAGATGCATACCTGGCCTCGCCAAGGGGCGAGAAGGATTTCGAGGACCATCTCAGCGGCCGGTTGGCCAGTGACCGGGGGAACGTGGTGCCGTGGCTGGATCAGGCCATGCCGCTCCAAGGGGCGCGCGTCCTTGAGATTGGATGTGGCACGGGTTCCGCTACCGTGGCTCTTGCAGAGCAGGGAGCGCGAGTCACCGCCGTAGATGTGGAAGAGTCAAGTGTCGAGGTAGCGAGAGCAAGGTGCGAGAGGTACGAACTGGACGTCACGTTCTCGGTACTGAATGCGACGCAAGTCGGTGAGCGTTTCTCGGGGGAGCGCTTCGATTTCATCATCTTCTACGCCTCTCTCGAGCACATGACCCATGAGGAGAGACTGGCTGCCATGAAGTGCACCTGGGAAATGCTCCCCAAGGGCTCCCACTGGTGCGTTATCGAGGCTCCCAACCGGCTCTGGTACCGGGACGACCACACCTCCCTGCTTCCGTTCTTCCATTGGCTTCCGGACGCCCTCGCATTCGAGTACTCCCGCTTCAGCCCTAGAAGCGATGCTCTGGGCCAGTATCGTCAGCACAGCGCTGAAGCGGACCTGGATTTCCTGCGAAAGGGACGCGGGGTGAGCTTTCACGAGTTCGACCTCGCGATGAAGAAGTCAGAGGACCTCAGGGTCATCAGCAGCCTCTTGGGCTTCCTTCGGGCCCGAAGCACCTTGTGGTGGATGAAGGCGAAGATTGACGGCGACACGCGATTCGAATCTTTTCTGGCCAAAGCAGGTCCGCGAATCCACCCGGGGTTCTTCCAGTCGCATCTCGATCTGATTATCGAGAAGGACTGAGTTCGCCTAGCACTACTGCGTCAGGCGTTTTGAAAACCTCGATCATTTCGATCGCTTACGAAAAAGGCTGATCGGGAAGTTGCCCGGAGGATCCGGGCATGATCTGAAGAGTTTCCATGATCTTCATGGACGCCGCTGGGGTGCGACG
>CAIQRS010000103.1 GCA_903874275.1 uncultured Anaeromyxobacter sp. | reverse complement strand
CTCGCCACCACCCGCTGGACGAGCTCACGCCGCTCCACCACCCAGACCGGGACCGTGGGACCGAGGAAGGCGCGCAGGGCCAGCGCCGCGAGCAGGAGGGCCGCCACCGCGCCGAGGATGCGCCAGAGCCATCGCCGAGCCGTGGGAGACGCCATTCCCACCGGAGTATACTTCCAACCCGAGGTGCGCATGGACACATCGATGTGGGCGCTGGTCTACGACCGGAAGAAGGACCCCTGGAGCACCACCCGGGGTCTCCGCAAGGAGCAGGTGGCCCGCCCCACCCTCGACGTCAGCAAGGACTACCGGGACGCCGGCATGGTCATCGTCAAGCCGCGCTTCGCCGGCTTCTGCGGCTCCGACCGCGGCATCTGGTTCCGCCGCGCCTTCGGCGAGATGATCCAGTCCACGCTCGCCGCCGAGGGGAAGGACGCCCGGGTCATCGGCCACGAGCTCCTCGGCGAGGTGGCCGAGGCCGGCCCGGAGGCCACCCGCGACTTCGGGCTGCGCACCGGCGACGTGGTCTCCACCGAGAGCCACATCATCTGCAACACCTGCTACCAGTGCCGCATCGGCGACAACCACGTCTGCGCCACCGACCGCATCATCGGCATCAGCGTGGACGGCTGCTTTGCCGAGTACGTGAAGCTGCCGGCCCAGGCGCTCTGGCCCACCGACGTCTCCAAGATCCGGCCCGAGGTGGCGGCGCTCCAGGAGCCCTTCGGCAACGCCGTGCACGCCTGCACCAAGGTGAACCTGCGCGGCAAGTCGGTGGCCATCATCGGCTGCGGCACCATCGGCCTCTTCGCCATCGCCGTGGCCCGGGCGCTCGGCGCCCGCCAGGTGATCGGCGTCGAGCCCATGCGGACCCACATCGAGATGGCCAGGAAGCTGGGCGCCGACGCGGTGGTCGAGCCAAGCAAGACCACCGAGACCTCCTACGTCCACGACGAGGGGATCACCCGGGCCATCCACGATCTCACCGGCGGCGTGGGCGTGGACGTGGCCCTGGAGATGTCGGGGTCCAACGCAGCCTTGAACACCGCCATCTCGGTGGTGCGGCGCGGTGGCCACGTGATCCTCTTCGGCCTGAAGAGCGGCGAGGCGGTCATCGAGAGCCTGGAGCGGGTCATCGTGGACGGCATCAGCCTCCACGCGGTCGTCGGCCGGCGCATCTTCGAGACCTGGCACATCACCCGGAACCTGCTCGAGTCCACCTCGCCCAACATCCAGGAGCAGGTCTGGAAGGTGATCCTGCAGTCGGGCAGGGACACCATCGTCCCCTTCTCCACCTGGGAACCCACCTCCTTCGAGGAGAAGATCAAGGCCCATCCCAAGGTGCTCATCCAGTTCCCCTGATCGGGAGGAGGCCCCGTGTACGAGCAAGCCCGCGACGTCTTCGCCGCCACCCTCGAGGAGATCCGTTCCGCCGGGACCTGGAAGGAGGAGCGGGTCATCCAGTCGCCGCAGGGGGCCGAGATCGAGGTGGGCGGGCGCCGGGTGCTGAACTTCTGCGCCAACAACTACCTGGGGCTCTCCGGCCACCCGCGGCTCCTCGCCGCGGCGCGCGAGGCCCTCGACGCACGCGGCTACGGCCTCTCCTCGGTGCGCTTCATCTGCGGCACCCAGGATCTGCACCGGGAGCTGGAGCGGCGGCTGGCCGCCTTCTTCGGCTTCGAGGACGCCATCCTCTTCTCCTCCTGCTTCGACGCCAACGGAGGGGTCTTCGAGGCCCTGCTCGGGGAGCAGGACGCCATCGTCTCCGACTCCCTCAACCACGCCTCGATCATCGACGGCATCCGGCTCGCCAAGGCCCGCCGCTACCGCTACGCCCACGCCGACCTGGCCGATCTGGAGGCGAAGCTCGGCGAGGCGGCCGACGCCCGGATGCGGCTGGTCGTCACCGACGGCGTCTTCTCCATGGACGGCGACCTGGCCCGGCTCGACGAGATCTGCGCCATCGCCGAGCGTCACCACGCCATGGTGCTCGTGGACGACAGCCACGCCTCCGGGTTCGTGGGGGCCACCGGACGGGGCACGGCCGAGCACTTCGGCGTCCGGGGGCGGGTGGACATCCTCACCTCCACCCTGGGCAAGGCGCTGGGCGGCGCCGCCGGGGGATTCGTGGCCGGGCCGCGTGCGGTGGTGGACCTGCTGCGCCAGCGGGCCCGCCCCTACCTCTTCTCCAACACCTTGGCCCCGCCCATCGTGGGGGCGAGCCTGGCGGCGCTCGACCTGCTCGAGGGATCGACGGCGCTCCGCGACCGGCTCATGGAGAACGCGCGCCGTTTCCGGGAGGGGATGACCGCCGCCGGCTTCCGGCTCAAGCCCGGCTTCCACCCCATCGTGCCCATCATGCTGGGCGACGCACGCCTCGCGGTGGACCTGGCGCGCGACCTCCTCGAGGAGGGAATCTACGTGGTCGGTTTCAGCTTCCCGGTGGTGCCGAAGGGCGAGGCCCGCATCCGCGTGCAACTCTCCGCGGCCCACACTCCGGAGATGGTGGACCGGGCGGTGGCGGCCTTCGTGAAGGTGGGGCGCCTTCGCGGCGTGATCTAGAAGACGAACTGGAGCCCGGCGCTCCAGGCCCAGTAGCTGGGGCCGAGCTGCCAGCTCTTCGACGACCCGAAGTCGTTGACGCTCGACCGGGTGAAGTCGAAGAAGAGCAGGGTCCGGTTGATGCCCACGTCGTAGTCCATCTGGCGCGACAGGCCGGTGTCGAAGGCGTCGAGCACGATGGCGATCCCGAGCGTGCCCGCCCAGCCGAAGGTGGCGCCCGAGCCGCGGTAGGCCACCCCGTCCGCACCGGTCCAGGAGGAGACCCCGGACTGGCCGCTGGTGCTCCAGATGTAGTCGACGATGGCAAAGCGCGCGTAGGGCTCGAGCGGGACGCTCCACCGCTCGTAGAACCACTCCCAGCGGTAGCCGACCTGGGCCTGGAGCGGGATGATCATGAAGCTCGTGGTCCCGCCGCGGAGCACAATGCCGTCGGGGTTCGTGTACGAGCCCTGCCCCCAGGCCTCCCAGAAACCCACGCCGAGGCCGACGTCGAGCGTGCCGAACTCGGTGATCCAGACCGACTTGTTGAACTGGCCCTGGACCATGAGCGGCCGCCCGGTGCCGAAGATGGTGGCGTAGGGCGGGGCGGCGGCGTTGGTGAACTCGCCGTCGATGTTGGGGCTGAAGGGGGAGAGCGAGATCTGGAACGAGCCCCAGCGCGGCGACTCCTTGACGGTGAGGACCGGGCTCTGGGCCGCGGCGGGCAGCGCGAGCAGGAGCGCCAGGGCGACGATGGCCTTCCTCACGAGCGCCTCCGGCGGGCGGCGAGGAGACCCAGGAGCGCCAGGGCGGGGGCGAGCGCGCCGGCGCCGCCGGTCCCGCAGCCGCCGGCCTCGACCCCGCCGTCGTTCTTGTAGATGTCCCAGAAGCTGAGGAACGGGAGCGGCGTGAAGGTGCCGGTGGCGGCGGTCGAGGCACCGGGGTTGCCCGCGGAGCTCCTTCCGGCGGCGGCGACGGTGTAGGCGGTCCCGTTGGTGAGGCCGCCGCAGACGATGTTCCCGGCGCTGCTGGTGGCCGTGACGGCGGCTCCGCCGGCCGGGGGCGTGCAGGTGACGGTGAAGGTGACACCCGTCGTGGCCGTCTCGGTGGCGGTGGTCGTGCCGGGAGTCACCGAGACCGAGAGCTGGCCGTCCCCGGGGCTCACGCCGGTGATGTTCGGCGCCGGGGGCTTGGCCAGCTGGAAGGTGAAGGTGCCAGCGACCACCTGCACGACCGTGGGCACCAGGCCGCCCGGCAGGTAGTAGGCGCAGAGGGCGACCTGGACGTCGTTTGCCTGGTCGCAGCTCCCCACGCCCGCACCGGTCGCCATGGTGTTGACGAAGACGCCGGGGATGGACTGGGTCAAGCCGGTGGCGAGCGTCTCCTGGATGTAGGTGGTGGGAACCGTGGTTCCGCAGCCCGTGCTGGACGCCGTCGCGAGCCTCCACTTGTCCCCGGTGGCGATGGTCACCCCGGTGGCGGCGATGTTCCAGGTCGCCTTGCTTTCAGTGGACGCGCAATCGGCCCGGTTGCCCTGGGTGGCAGTGGCCGGGGTGGTGACCGACGCCGTCACCGTTCCGCCGATGGTCTGGCCGAGGGCGAATCCGGGGAGGAGGAGGAGGAGCAGGGTGGCTCTGCGAAGCATGGGAGCCGATTGTGCAAGGGCGGGGCCACCCATGCAAGCTCCCGTTGCCGTTCAGGGACCCCCGCGAGAGAACCCCCGGGGGACTTTTTGGCAATCGGGGGGCGGCGGGCCGGCTCGGGGGTGCCATTTTGGCAACCCGGGAGAGGCCTAGGTTCGCCGTCCGCGGACCCAGGCCTCGGCGATGCGCACGGCGTTCCCGGCGGCGCCCCGCCGGAGGTTGTCGGCCACCACGAAGAGGTCGAGCCCGTTCTCCTGCGAGCCGTCCTCCCGCACCCGCCCGACCAGGACCGCGTCGTCGTTCACGGCGAGCATGGGCATGGGGTAGATCCGCTCCTCCGGGGAGTCGATGACCTTGAGCTCGGGCGAGGCGCGGAGCGCCGCCCTGGCCCCGTCGGCGGAGAGCGGCCGGGCGGTCCGGAGGTTCACCACAAGTCCGTGTGCGTAGAAGACCGGGACGCGGATGGCGGTGGCGGTCGCGGCCAGGGCCGGCGCGGCGAGAAGGCGGCGCAGCTCCGCGCCCACGGCGCCCTCCACGTCGGTGCTCCCGCCGGGCAGGAATGCCCCCACCTGCGGGACCAGGTTCATGCCCACCCGGTGGGAGAGGTCGGAAGGGTCGGGCTCCTCGCCGTTGAGCAGCGAGACCAGCTCCTTCTCGAGCTGGCGCAGGCCGCCCCGGCCCGAGCCGGAGGCCGCCTGGAGGATGGTGACGACGACCCGCTGGATTCCGGCCTCCCGGTGGATGGGGGCGAGAGCCAGCGCGAGCGGGACCACCGGACCGGACGGGCTCGCCACGACGCCGCGCGCCTCCCCGGCGGCGACGTCGGCGTCGTTCACCCCGGCCACGACGAGCGGCACGCCCTCCACCGAACGGAACGCGCCCGAGAGATCGATGGCCAGGCAGCCCTCCGCCCACGCCTTCGGGGCGAGCTCGCGGGCCACCCCCGCGGGGACCGCCAGGATGGTCGCGTCGCAGCCGCGGAAGGAGCGGTCGGTGACGGTCTCGACCTCCAGCTCGTCGCCCCGGAACTCGAGGAGGTCCACCTCGGAGCGCGACGTCGCGAAGAGCCGGAGCTCGACGGGGATCTCGCGCGCCTCCAGGTCTTCCAGGACGGCCCGGCCCACCGACCCGGTCGCACCCACCACGGCGAGCTTCAGCGGTCTCACGGTCATCGGCGGGACTCCTCGAGGAGCAGGTCACGGAGCGCGGGCTCGAGCGACGGCCAGCGGAACCGGTATCCGAGCGCCAGCGCCGCCCGCGGCAGCACGCGCTGGCTGGCGAGCACGACCTCGGCCATCTCGCCGAGCACGGCGCGGACGGCGAAGGCGGGGGCGACGAGCAGGCTGGGGCGCCGCAGCACGCGCCCCAGCGCGCGGGCCAGGTCGCGGTTGCGCACCGGGTCGGGCGCGGTGGCGTTCACCGGCCCCTGGGCGAGCGGGTTCTCGAGGGCCAGCCGGAGGATGCCAACCTGGTCGGCGACGTGGATCCAGGACTGCCAGAACCCACCGTCCCCGATGGGGCCGCCGGCCAGCATCTTGAAGGGCAGGACGAGCTTTGGGAGCGCCCCGCCCTCGGCGGCGAGCACGATGCCGGTGCGGACGATCACCACCCGGGCTCGCTTCACGGCCGCTCGGGTGGCCTCCTCCCACTCCTGGGCGACGTGCCCGAGGAAGTCGTTCCCGGCCGGGAAGGTCTCGTCCACCACCTCGTCCCCGCGCGGGCCGTAGAAGCCGATGGCGCTGCCGCTCACCAGCACCGACGGCCCCCCGGCGGCGAGGACCGAGGCGACGTTCCGGGTGGCGAGCACCCGGCTGTCGCGGATGCGCTTGCGCCGCTCGTCGGTCCAGCGCCCCCCGGCCACCGGCTCGCCGGCCAGGTTCACGCAGGCGTCGCAGCGGGAGAGCTCCTCCTGCCAGGGCCCGGCGACGGCCGGGTCGCCCTTCACGATCCGTGTACCGGCCGGCATCCCGGCGGGAGCGGCGGCGCGGGAGAGGGCCACCACCTCGTGGCCGTCGGCGACGAGCGACGCGGAGAGAGCGCGGCCGATGAGCCCGGTGGCCCCTGTGACGAAGACGCGCATGGTCAGGGGATCCCGTTGGGGAACTTCACCTCGGCCTCGCTCTTGCGGACGTAGTGGGGCTCGAGAGCGAAGAGGGCACGGTCGTCGAAGGGGGCCGCGTCGAGGCGCGGGGCGGCCAGCCGCCCCACCGCGTCCCCGGAGGGGGTGTCGGGCGCGCCGTCGAGGTGGGGGAGCAGCGGCCCCAGCACGGCGGCGTGGGCGGCGAACCCCTCGCCGAAGCCGAAGGCCATCCCCAGCCCCTCGATCCGGGAGGCAACCGCCTCCGGCGCGATCGCCTCCTCGGGACGGACCGCCGCGACGCCTCCCCCGGCGGCCCGGTAGAAGCCGGCGTAGACCTCCCCCTTGCGCGCGTCGAGCAGGGGGACGAGCAGCGCGTCGCTCCCGGGCGGCAGGGCGGCCGCCGCCTCGAGCGCCATGGCGGCCAGGCTCGAGACGCCGGCGATGGGGCGCCGGTTGGCGTAGGCGAGCCCCTTCCAGGTGGCGAGGCCGATGCGCAGCCCGGTGAAGGAGCCCGGGCCGAGGCCGACGGCGAAGCCCTCCAGGTCGGGCACCTTCCGCCCCAGCGCGGCGAGCAGGTCGGTGAGGGCGCCGGGGAGCCGGATGCCGTGCCCCACACCGGGCCCGGCCTGCCGGTCGGTCCGGGTGGTCAGGACCTCGACCTCGCCGCCGCGCAGCTCGAGGAGCGCGCAGGAAAGCGTGGGGGTGGCGGTGTCGATGGCGGCGACGAGCATGGCCTTCGGACGGATCCCCTACCCCATCAGCCGGACGATGTCGTTCTTGAAGACGAAGATCATCAGGAAGACGAGTAGCAAGATGCCGACCATGTTGGCGACCTCGCGGGTCCGCAGGGAAAGCGGCTTGCGGGTGGCCGCCTCGACCGCCGTGGCCACGATGTGGCCGCCGTCGAGGACCGGGATGGGGAGGAGGTTCATGAGGCCGAGGTTCACGCTGATGAGCGCCATCTTGAAGAGGAAGCTCGACCAGCCCTCCTGCGCGGCCTGGGCGGCGATCTGGAAGAGCATGATGGGGCCGCCCACTGTCTTGAAGCTGATCTCCCCCTGCACGATCCGGGCGATGCCGAGCGCGGTGAGGCGCACCACCTCGCCGAGGTGCCCCACGGCGGTGCCCAAGGCCTCGCCGACGCCGATGGAGAGCGCCACCTCCTGGGCCATGAGCGCCTTCGAGGCGACGAGCCCGCGCTGGTCTGGGAAGAACCCCAGGACCACCCGGCGGCGCGGCTCGCGGGTCATCTCGTCCACGTACTCCTGGTCGATGGGGACGATCTCGGCGACCCGGCCGCCGGCCAGGTCGAGCTTGACCGCCTTTCCGGAGAGGAACTCGGCCGACTGCTGGTTCAGCTCGCGAAAGGAGCGGACCGGCCTGCCGTTCACGGCGGCGATGGCGTCGCCGCGGCGCAGGCCGGCCAGGTCGGCGGGGCTTCCAGGGACCACCTCGGCGACGAAGGCGGAGACGAGCGGGTCGGCGGCGACGAAGGCGGGGCGGCCGTCCACGCAGGTGGGCACCGCGTCGAGCTTCACCGGCGTGTAGCTGGAGACGGCGACGCCCGGAGCCCCGACCGGCGTCTCGCGGAGCACCTCGAGGTCCACCGGCGCGCAGGGCGAGGCGCGGAGGACCCGGTCGAGGTCCCCCATGTTCTTCACCGGCGTCCCACCGGCCCGGACCACCAGGTCGAACGGGGCGAGCGGACCGGCGCTCCCCGCAAGCACCGGAGCGACCACCGCGGACGGCCAGGCCGGGGAAACGCCGATGACGCCGCGGGTGACCGTCTCGACCGGGTTGGACTCCTTCTCGGCGGCCGGGGTCACCGGCAGGACGAGCTGCTGGCCGCCGCGGTCCACCGTGAAATCGATCCGCTCGCCGGCGCGGGGTGCGACCATCTCGCGGAGGTCGGAGAAGTACCGGATGGGGACCGGCTGCTTCCCGGGGACGGTCACGGAGACCACCCGGTCGCCGGCCTGGAGCCCGGCCCGCTGGGCCGCCGACCCGGGCATGACGGTGCCGAGGGTGGGACCGGGCACCGCCGAGCCGTTCTGGGCCAGCGCCAGCGCGAAGTAGATGACCACCGGGAAGGCCAGGTTGGCGGCGGGGCCGGCGAAGGCGATGACGAACCGCTTCCAGGGCGGGGCCTCGAGGAAGCCGCGCCCGCGGTCCTCGGGCGCCACCTCGGCGCCCGGCTCGTCGCCCGCCATCTTCACGAAGCCGCCCAGCGGCAGGAGCGCGATCACGTACTCGGTCTCGCCGCGCCGGAAGCCGAGCAGCCTGGGGCCGAAGCCGATGGAGAACTTCACCACCTTCACCCCGAGCAGCTTGGCCGCGATGAAGTGGCCGAGCTCGTGGACGAAGATGAGCCCCCCGAGGAGGAGGACGATGGAGCCGACCTTGAGGAGGATGTCGCTTGCCATGGGGTCTTCGGTGTCCGGGGGAAACCCGGTTCTTACCCGGACAACCGCCGGCGTGCAGGGGGATTCCCGGTCACGCCGGGTCCTTGCCCACCCGCCGCACCGCCTCGGCCCTGCCCCGGTCGGAGGCGGCGATGGCCTGGTCCACCGAGTCGAGCCGCTCCGGGCGGTGGGCGTCGAGCACCTCGGCGCAGACCTGGGCGATGGCGTCGAAGGTGCAGCGCCCAGCCAGGAAGGCCTCCACGACCCCCTCGTCGGCGCCGGAGAGGACCGCCGGGGCGGTGCCCCCCATCTCGAGCGCCCGGTAGGCCAGCGTGAAGGCCGGGAAGCGGGCCGGGTCGGGGGCCTCGAAGGAGAGGCGGCCCACCCGCGCCAGGTCGAGCGGGGGCAGGTCGAGGGGCATGCGGTCGGGGTGGCAGAGGGCGTAGCTGATGGGGCCGCGCATGTCGGACACGCCCAACTGGGCCACCACCTGGCCGTCCACGTACTCCACCATGGAGTGCACGATCGACTCGGGGTGAACGAGGATGTCGATGCGCTCGGGCGGGACGTCGAAGAGCCAGTGGGCCTCGATGACCTCGAGCCCCTTGTTCATCAGGGTGGCCGAGTCGATGGTGATCTTGGCGCCCATGGTCCAGTTGGGGTGGCGCAGGGCCTCGGCGGGGGTGACCTGGGGCAGCCGCTCGGCCGGGAAGCCCCGCAGCGGGCCGCCCGAGGCGGTGAGGATGAGCCGCCGCACCTCGGCGTGGTTGTGGCCGGCCAGCGACTGGAAGATGGCGCTGTGCTCGCTGTCCACCGGGAGGATGGCGACGTTCTTCTCGGCCGCCCGCCGCATGACCAGCTCGCCCGCCAGGACCAGCGACTCCTTGTTGGCGAGCCCGACGGGCTTCCCGGCCTCGACTGCCGCCGCCGTGGATCGCAGCCCGGCCCCGCCGGAGATGGCGGCCAGCACGAAGTCGGCCTCGTGGAGCGAGGCCACCGCCACGGCGCCGGCCTCGCCGTGCCGGATCTCCGGGGCGTCGTCGCCGAGCCGCTCCCGCAGGCCTTGGGCCGCGGCCGCGTCGGAGACCGAGACCAGGAGCGGGCGGAAGGTCCGGACCTGCTCGGCCAGCCGCTCGACGTTGCGCCCGGCGGAGAGGCCGACCACCTGGAAGCGACCGGGCGACCGCGACACCAGGTCGAGTGCCTGGACGCCGATGGAGCCGGTGGAGCCGAGGATGGAGAGGCGCTTCATCGGTGGAACCACAGGGAGCAGGCGACCACCCAGGGCGCCACGAAGAGCACCGCGTCGATGCGATCGAGCAGCCCGCCGTGCCCCGGGATGACCTTTCCGGAGTCCTTCACCCCGGCGGCCCGCTTGAGCATGGACTCGCAGAGGTCGCCGAGCGGCCCGAGCACGGCCCCGCCGGCCCCCACCAGCACCGCGGCCGGGACCGACAGGTCGGGGATGAAGAGCGCCTTCACCGCGAGTGCACCGAGCACGCTGCCGGCGGCCCCGCCCCAGAACCCCTCCCAGGTCTTCTTGGGGGAGATGCGGGGGGCCAGCGGCCGCTTGCCCAGGAAGCGCCCGGCGAAGTAGGCCAGCGTGTCGTTGGCCCAGGTCACCACGAAGAGGAGCACCACCCACTCCCAGCCCGCCCCCTCGCGCAGCGCCACCACCGCCGCGGGCAGGAGCCCGGCGTAGCCCCAGGCCAGCGCCGCCAGCGCCGCCGACCGCGGGGCCTGGACGAGCTCCCCGCGCTGCAGCAGGGCGGCGACGAGCAGCGCGACCACCGCCCCGGCGCCGACCACGCCGGCCCAGTCCTGCAGGGGCTTGCCCCCGTCGTTCCAGAGCCAGGCGAAGATGGGCATGGCCGCGGCGCCGACGACGCCGACCCAGCCGGTGGGCGGGAGCCGCTTCTCGAACATCCAGAGGAGCTCGCCGGCGGAGAGCGCGGCCGCGATGGCGATGAGCACGGCGAAGTACTGGTCGCCGAGCCAGGTGAACCAGACGGCGAAGGGGAAGAGGACCAGCGCGGTGACGACGCGGACCGCCAGGTTGCGGTTCTGCTCGCTCGCCGCGGCGGCCATCAGGCGCCCCCCACCTGGGCGGCGGTCAGCCCGAACCGGCGTTCCCGGTCCTGGAAGTCGGCGATGGCGCCGAGCAGGTCGAGCTCGCGGAAGTCGGGCCAGAGGGTCTCCACGAAGACCATCTCGGCGTAGGCCGCCTGCCAGAGGAGGAAGTTGGAGATGCGCCGCTCCCCGCTGGTGCGCACCAGGAGATCCAGCGAGGGCAGGGAGGCGGTCCAGAGGTTCCTCTCGATGGCCGCGGCGTCCACCGGACCGGACCGGGCGGCAGCCTGGGCGGCCTGGACGATCTCCTCCTGGCCGCCGTACGACAGGGCCAGCGTGAGCACCATGCCGTCGTTGCCCGCCGAGGCGGCGCGGACCGACTCGAGCCGCTCCCGCACGAAGCCGGGGAGCCGGTCGGTGTCGCCGATGGTGTGGAGCCGGATCCGGTTGTCGAGGATCTCGGCCCGCTCGGAGTCGAGGTACTCGGCCAGGAGCTGCATGAGGGCGCCGACCTCGTCCTCGGGGCGCCCCCAGTTCTGCGAGCTGAAGGCGTAGAGGGTGAGGGCCTCGAGCCCGATCTTGCGGGCCTCGCGGGTCACCGACCGCACCGACCGGGAACCCTCCCGGTGCCCCTCGACCCGTGACATCCCGCGGGTTTCCGCCCAGCGCCCGTTGCCGTCCATGATGATGGCGACGTGGCGCGGCAGGGGGCGAGCGCGGACCAGGTCCTCCATCCAGGGAAGGAGATTTTTCTCGGCCACGGGCGGGCTTATAGCACGCCCCCCGGACCGGCTGGCGAGCGGAGGGGCGACGGCCGGGTTTGACCCCTTGCCCCGGCGGCCTCTATCCTTTTCTCCGTGCCCCCGCGGTGCGTCGGTCCATGGGAGATCCTGACGGTCATCGGCCGCGGGGGAGTGGGAACCGTCTACCGGGCCCGCCACCTCCTCGACGGCATGCCGGCGGCGGTGAAGCTCCTCGGCCCCGCTCCCGCGGTTGACCCCACCTCGGCCCGCCGGCTGGCCCGCGAGTTCGAGGTGCTGCGCGCGCTCGAGCACCCCAACGTGGTGCGGGTCTTCGATGCCGGCCAGGCCGAGGGGTACTCCTGGCTCGCCATGGAACTGGTGGAGGGGCTCGACCTCCGCACCTACCTGGCGCCCCTGGCCGGCAGCCCCATCCTGGAGCTCTCCTCCACCCACGGCACCTCGCCCGCCCACGAGGGGGTCGGTGGGCTGGTCTTCGACATGGAGGCCTGGCTGCGCGAGCCGGAGACCCACGCCGACGTGGAGGCCATCGTGGCCCGCCCGCCCGGCGCCGGCGTGGAGGACATCCGGGCCTTCGCCGACCTCATGGAGGAGCCGGAGACCGCCGACGGATCCGGCTCGTGGGAGCGGGCCGCCGACCCGCCTCACGCCGTGGACCTGGCCGGGGGCGAGGAGCCGGAGCCGGAGCCCCCCTCGGCGGCGCTGGCGCTGCAGCTCAACCGGCCGGAGCGGCTGGTCCGGATGCGGGCCGTCATCGGGGAGGTGCTCGGCGCGCTCGACTTCGTGCACGGGCGCGGCTTCGTCCACCGCGACCTGAAGCCGTCGAACATCATGGTGGACGACGCGCGGCGGGCGCGGATCATGGACTTCGGCCTGGTGAAGCAGCTCACCGACGCGAGCGCCCTCACCCTGTCCAACCGGGTGGTGGGCACCTACCGGTACATGGCGCCGGAGCAGGCGGCCGGCCGCGACGTGGACCACCGCGCCGATCTCTGGAGCATGGGGGTGATCCTCTACGAGCTCCTGGTCGGGAGGCCCCCCTTCCCGTCGTCGGTGCCCGCCGAGCTGTGGCGGGAGATCACCACCATCGAGCCGCCGGCCATCCGGGAGATGAACCCCGGCGCCGACCCGTTGCTCGCCGCAGCGTCGGAGCGGCTGCTGCGCAAGGACCCGGCAGAGCGCTTCCAGAGCGCGGCTGCGGTGAGGGTGGCGGCGAAGTTGTAGCGACGCGGGCTTCGGCCGGCGGGTTGGTCGCGGATCCAGGGTGTCCCCATGGTGAACACCGTTCCCCGCAGTCGAGTTCACTCCAAGGAGGGGTTCACATGGATGAACCACGACACGGGTGTCGCGATGCCTGCCCACGGCTGTCGCGGTGAGGTCCGCGGCACGGACGGTGGGAACCGCATGCTCCGTGCGTCCACTGCGGTCGCGTGGCTGCAGGGCGCCGCCTCGACCATTCCGCCGGGCAAGCCCGGCGGTGTTACGATCCCACCGTGTCCCTCATCCCCTCCGGCGAGCTCTCCTACGCCGCCCTCGTCTCGGAGTTCTTCCTCCAACTCCGCGGGACGGGGCTCCTCCTCTCCCCGCTCGACCAGGAACTGGTCGCCGAGTGGGAGCGGCGCGGCGTCCCCGCGTCGGTGGTCTGCCGCGGCATGCGTCGCGGCTGGGACGACCTCGCCCAGGGGCGCGCCCCCGGCGCCGCCCCGCCGCGATCGCTCCGGGCGCTTCGCGGATTCGTCGAGGAGGAGTGGCGGGTCTACCGCGACGGACGGGTCGGCGACGGGGGCGCGCCGGAGCCGGAGGCCGACGCCGCGCGACGCCGCCTCTCCGCAGCGCGGGCCCTCCTGGCCGAGGCGGGCGCGGATGGCTCACTCCTCCCCGACGACGTCTCCTCCCTGCACGACCTCGAGCGCGCCCTGGCCGCCGCCGACGATCGGATCCTCCACCGCTGGATCCTCTCCCTCCCCCGCCCGGAGCGCGCCGCACTCGGCCCCCGCTGCCGCCTCCTGGCCGGCGAGCGGACCCGCCGGGCCCGACGCTCCGCATACCGGGAAACCCTGCGGACACACCTCTTCGAGGCGGCCCGCCGGGCGGGGATACTCCACCTCCGCGGGACCGTGTAGACTCCGCCGCCCGATGGCCGAATCCCCAGAGAGCGGCGCCGCCTGCACCGAGTGCGGCGGGGCGGGTTACGTGGTCGATCAGCTGGTCGGCTCGTCGGCCCGGGCCCACCGCTGCGCCTGCCAGGTCACCTGCACGCGCTGCGGCGGGAGCGGGTACGTCATGGTCGCCACCGGCAAGGGGCTGGTGGCCCAGGGCTGCAGCTGCCGCCACCTCGACCAGCGCATCGCCACCTTCAACGCAGCCGGCATCCCCGCCGCGGTGGCCAAGGCCTCCTTCGACTCCTTCCGCCCCTGGTCCCAGAGCCAGTCCAAGGCCAAGACCGCCTGCGAGAGCTTCGCCCACCAGGTCCGCAGCGACCGGGCCAGCCGCGGCGTGCTCCTCCACGGCAAGCCCGGCTGCGGGAAGACCCACCTCCTGGCCGCCGCGCTGCGCTGGCTCGCGCTCGAGAAGGGCATCTCCTGCCGGTACGTGGAGTTCATGCTGCTCCTCTCCGACATCCGCGCCGGCTTCGGCTCGAACCGCGGCCACATGGAGATCCTCGGGCCTTTGGCCAGCGTGCCGGTGCTGGCCATCGACGAGCTGGGCAAGGAGCGCGGCACCGAGTGGGAGCGCTCGATGCTCGACGAGCTCATCAGCCGCCGCTACAACGCCGGCCTCACCACCGTCTTCGCCACCAACTACCCGCGCGATCCGGCGCCCGTGCCGGTCCCCACCGGCGGCAAGTTCCACACCGCCTCGAAGGAGTTCCAGCGCGACGCGGAGCTCATGAGCCTTGAGGAGCGGGTCGGCCAGCGCATCTACTCGCGGTTGAACGAGATGTGCGACTTCGTCATCGTGGACGGCCCCGACTACCGCAAGGACGCGGAGCCGGGGCGCGGCTCGTTCTGGAGGTAGTCCGGCGTGGCGCCGAACCGGGAAAGGCTCGCCCTCGTCACCGGTGCCGGGTCCGGCATCGGGCGGGCGACCGCGATCCGGCTGGCCCGGGACGGCCTCACCGTCGTGGCCACCGACCTCCGGCTCGAGGCGGCGCGGGATGCCGCGGATGCCGCCGGCCCCTCGGCGCTTCCCCTGGCGCTCGACGTCCGCGACGAGGCGGCCTGGGAACGGGTCCTCGCCGCGCTCCCGCCCCTTCCACTCGGCGTGCTGGTGAACGCGGCCGGCGTCACCGGCTTCGGCACGATCCCGGGAGGCCAGGACCCGGAGACCCTCTCGCTCGAGACGTTGCGCGCCGTGCTGGCGGTGAACCTGGAGGGGGTCGTCCTGGGGTGCCGCCACGCGCTGCGCGCCATGCGGGAGTCGGGCGGCAGCATCGTCAACGTGGCCTCGCGGGCCGGCACCATCGGCGTGCCGGGCGCGGTGGCCTACGCGGCGAGCAAGGCCGCGGTGCTGAGCGTCTCGCGATCGGTGGCGCTCCACTGCGCCGCGTCGGGCTACCCGGTTCGCTGCAACGCGGTGGTCCCGGGCGCCATCGACACCCCCATGTGGTCGGCCGTGCTCGGCGAGGGGCCGGACCGCGCGGAACGTGCCGCCCGCGTGGCGGCGGACGTGCCGATGGGCCGGATGGGAACCGCGGAGGAGGTCGCCGAGGCCATCGCCTGGCTCGCCTCCGACGCGGCCGCCTACGTGACCGGGACCGAGCTCGTCCTCGACGGCGGGATGCAGGCCGGGCCGGTGTTCCGGCCGACGCGGTAGGGGCACGCGCCGCCTACGGGCTGGCCGGCGCCTCCTCCACCAGCCTCCGGTGCAGCACCCGCACCGCCTCGGGCGCCCGCGCCGCCGCGCAGTAGGCCGTCACCCGCAGGGACGTGGCCAGGAGCGCCCGCGGCTCCTCCCCCACCTCCCGCAGCGCGTCCAGCACCTCCTGCACCATCCCGGCCCCGGCCCGCGCGCCCACCACGCTCACCGACCCCGCGTCCCGGTCGTCCACCGCCGCGTCGGGAACGGCGGCCACGAGCTCGCCCCGGGCCGCCGCCCACTCGTGGACGTTGTCGAGGGGAATCACCGCCAGTGCGCGGCCGCCGTGGGCCAGCAGGTCGGACGGCGTCGCCCCGCGCCGGGAGAGCGCCCGGAGCGCCGCACCGAGGCCGCCCCAGGGGACCTCCACCAGCGCCAGCCCCTTCTGCGAGGTCACCCCGGCCACCCGGGCGCCCGGCGCCGTGCGCCCCCGCACCACGGTCTCGGCCGTCGAGCCGGAGGTGGCCCGGGCGTGGATGGCGATGCCCTTCTCCCGCGCGAACTCCACCGCCTCGGCGTTCAGCACCTTGGCCCCGGCCCGGGCCAGCTCCTGCATCTCCTCGTAGGAGATCTCGTCGAGCCTCCGCGGCGTGGTGACCACGCGCGGGTCGGCGGTGTAGACGCCGTCCACGTCGGAGTAGATCTCGCAGTCGGCCCCCAGCGAGGCGGCCAGCGCCACCGCGGTGGTGTCGGATCCCCCGCGCCCCAGCGTGGTCACCTCCTTGCGCGGCGAGACCCCCTGGAAGCCGGCCACGATGACCACCCGCCCGCGGTCCAGCTCCTCCCAGACCCGCACCGGCCGCACCTCGACGATGCGCGCCGAGGCGTGCATCTCGTCGGTGAGGATGCCTGCTTGACTCCCCGTGAAGCTCACGGCGGGGACGCCCAGGTCCTCGAGGGCCATGGCCAGCAGCGCCATGGAGATGCGCTCCCCGGCGGTGAGGAGCATGTCGAGCTCCCGGCGGGCCGGGCTCTCCGAGACCCGCCGGGCCAGCGCCAGCAGCTCGTCGGTGGTCTTGCCCATGGCCGAGACCACCACGCAGACCCGCCGGCCGTCGCGCCGCGCCGCGGCCACCCGCTCCGCCACCTTGCGCACCTTCTCCACGTCGGCGACCGACGAGCCGCCGTACTTCTGGACCACCACGTTCATCGCGCCCCTCCGCCGTCCCCCGGTCGCGCCGATCCTACCACCGCCTGGCCACCTCCCCGCTGCTTGACAGGCCCCGCCGCGGACGCGATTGTCGGCCGGGCGGCGCACGGAGGGCGCGGGATGATCGAGGTCAGCGGTCTCACCAAGCGCTTCCGCGATCGCACCGCCGTCCTCGACCTCTCCTTCTCCATCGGGCGCGGCGAGGTGGTGGGGCTGCTCGGCCCGAACGGCGCCGGAAAGACCACCACGCTGCGGCTGCTCACCGGCTACCTGCCGGCCACCTCGGGCACGGTGCGGGTGGCCGGGTTCGACGTCTTCGAGGAGCCGCGCCAGGCCCGCCGCCACATCGGCTACCTCCCCGAGGTCCCCCCGCTCTACGACGCCATGACGGTGCGGAGACAGCTGCGCTTCGCCGCCGAGCTGAAGGGGCTCGGGCGCGCGCTCCTCCCCGCCGAGGTGGACCGGGTGGCCGGCCTGACCGGCGTGACCGAGGTCCTCGACCGGCTGACCTCCAACCTCTCCAAGGGCTTCAGGCAGCGGGTGGGCATCGCCCAGGCCCTGGTCGGCGACCCGGACGTCCTCGTCCTCGACGAGCCCACCGTGGGGCTCGACCCCATCCAGATCCGGGAGGTCCGCGACCTCGTCCGCACGCTGGGTGGACGGCACACGGTGATCCTCTCCTCCCACCTCCTTCCCGAGGTGGCCATGACCTGCTCCAAGGTCCTGGTGCTGAACGCCGGGCGGCTGGTGGACTTCGACACCCTCGACGGGCTCATCGCCCGCCACCTCCCCGGACGAAAGGTCACGCTCGACGACATCGCCTTCCTCGAGGAGATCTTCGGGAAGCTGGTCACCCCGGCCTGAAGCACGTGCGCACCACCCTCGCCATCCTCCGCAAGGAGCTTTCGGTCTACTTCACCACCCCGGTGGCCTGGGTGGTGCTCGTGGTGGTGGCCTTCTTCTCGGCGCAGGTCTTCGCCGGCTCCCTGGACGGCTTCCGGCTCCTCACGACCCGGGCCGGGGAGATCCCCGGCGGCGCCGCCCTGCTCGACCGGGTGAACCTCACCGACGCGGTGGTGGCCCGCCTCTTCGGGTCGGTGGGGCTCTTCCTGGTGGTGACCACCCCCTTCCTCTCCATGCGGCTGGTGGCCGAGGAGCGGCGCACCGGCACCTTCGAGCTGCTCATGACCGCGCCCATCCGGCCGGTCGAGATCGTGGCCGGCAAGTACCTGGCCTCGCTCGTCGTGCTGGCCGCTGCGCTCCTGCTCGTGGCCCTGTTCCCGGCCTTCCTCTCGGTGGCCGGGCGGGGGGCGCAGGGAGGCGGGGCCATCGAGTGGCCCACCGTGGCGGCCGGGCTCCTCGGGCTCTTCCTGCTGGGCGCCGCGGCGCTCGCGGTGGGGCTGGCCTTCTCGGCGCTGGCCGGGACGCCGGTGGTGGCGGCGCTGCTCTCGCTGCTCGTGCTGCTCGGGCTGTGGCTGGCCGGGCTCTTCACGGTGGGTGCGGGCGGGGCGGCCCGCAACCTGGCCGCCGGCCTGTCGGCCTCCGAGCACCTCGCCCCCTTCCTGCAGGGGCGCATCGCCCTTCCCGACGTCCTCTACTACCTCTCCCTCTGCGCCCTCGGCCTGTTCGTCGCCGAGCGGGCCGTCGAGGGTCGCCGCTGGGCCTGAACCGTGAAGCGCTCCCTGGCCGCCCGCATCCTCGTCGCCACCGGGCTCGTCCTCCTGGCGAGCGCCGTGGTGACCCTGCTCCTCGGGGACGCCCGGCTTCTCCTCGGGAAGATCGGCCTGGGGCTCGTGGCGCTGGCCGCGGGCGCGGCCCTCTCCGGGCGGAAGGGTCTCGGGCGGGCGCTCTCCGGGCGCGGGACCCACTTCGCCGCGGTGACGGTCCTCTCCGGGCTCCTCCTCGCCGCGGCGCTCGCCGCCGCCGGCTGGGTGGCGAGCCGCCGCCCGCTGGTCCTCGACGTGACCCGGCAGCGCATCCACACCCTCTCGCCGGACACGCTGCGGACCCTCGACGCCCTCCCGGGCGACGTGGAGGTGCTGGCCTTCTTCCGCCCCGACGACGCCGGCTTCGCCCCCGCCCAGGAGCTGCTGCGCCGCTACGCCGAGCGGAACCGGCGCTTCCGCTTCGAGCTGCTCGACCCGTACCGCAGCCCGGAGCTGGTGCGCCGCCACCAGATCTCCGACTCGGGCACGCGGGTGGTGGTGGCGCCCGGTCCGGCCGAGGCCCGGCTGCGCGAGCTCTCGGAGGAGTCGCTCACCAACGCGCTGGTGCGGGCGGCCCATCCGTCGCGCCGGCGCGTATACTTCACCCAGGGTCACGGAGAGTCCTCGCCGGCCGAGGCGGCGCGCACCGGCTGGTCGCTTTCGGCCCAGGCGCTGGAGCGGGAGAACGTGGAGCTGGCGCCGCTCGCGCTCCTCTCCACCGGCGAGGTCCCCGGCGACGCGGCGGCGGTGCTGGTGGCCGGTCCCCGAAGGCCCTTCCTCGATCCGGAGGTGGCGGCGCTGCGGGCCTACGCCGGTCGCGGAGGCCACCTGGGGATCTTCGTCGAGCCGGAGTCGGACGCCGGGCTCGACCCGCTCCTCGCCGCGCTG
>CAIQRS010000102.1 GCA_903874275.1 uncultured Anaeromyxobacter sp. | reverse complement strand
CGGGCGCTCCGGCTCAAGGCCGCCGAGACGGAGACCACCATCTCCGACCTCGTGAACGACGCCGTCCGCCAGGCTCTGGCCGAGGACGCCGACGACCTCGCGGCGATCGAGGCGCGCAAGGGAGAGCCGACCCGTTCCTTCGAGGCCTTCCTGGGCAGCCTGAGGCGAAGTGGGAAGCTATAGCGTTCGCATCGTCAGGTCCGCGGAGAAGGAGATCGCCGGACTCACGGCGCCGCTGCGCCGGTTCGTCATCGCCCGGATCCGGGCGCTGGCCCACGATCCGCGCCCACCGGGGTGCCAGAAGCTGACCGGGGAGGACAAGTACCGGATCCGCCAGGGAGACTGGCGGGTCGTCTACGTGATCGAGGACGCGATCGTGACCGTGACCGTCGTCCGGGTCGCCCATCGATCCGTGGTGTACCGACGCTGAGGTGGGAGTGGGCTTCTCGTCACCTCGGCGTGCACCCGTCCCAGAACGCCTGGATGTCCGGGGCCAGCGGCGCCTCCAGCTCGACCCGCTCGCCGGTTTCCGGGTGGGGTAGCGTGAGGCGCCAGGCGTGCAGGGCCTGCCGGGGCAGCCGAAGCACGGCGTGGTCGGCCTCGCTCAGTTCACGTTTGGTGAATCGGTCGAAGATCATCTCGTCGGGCCCGTAGATCTTGTCCCCCACCAGGTGCAGGCCGGCGTGGTGGAGGTGGGCCCGGATCTGGTGCTGCCGCCCGGTGCGGGGGTGGCAGGCGACGAGTGCCACCGGCGTCCCGTCGGCGGCGCGCCGCCGTTCCAGCACCTCGAAGTCGGTGCGGGAGGGAAGCCCGCCCTCCGTCACGTGCATCCGCACCTTCACCCCGCTCGCACCGGTGAGGGAGAGGGGCGCCTCGACCTCGAAGCGGTCCCCGGTGGGGTCGCCCTGCACGAGCGCCAGGTAGGCCTTGGTGACCCGGCCGGCGGCGAAGGAGGCCTTGAGGGCCCGGGTGTACTTCGGCGCGCACCCGCAGGCCATGAGCCCCGAGGTCTCCCGGTCGAGCCGGTGGGCCGGGTCCACCTTGCGCGCCGGGTAGGCGGCCTTCGCCAGCGCCGTGAAGGTGTGCTCGGCGTAGCGGGCGGTGGGGTGCACCGGAAGCCCGGCCGGCTTGTCCACGACGAGCAGCCGGGCGTCGTCGAAGATCACCCCGAAGACCATGGGGGTCTCGGGCTCCGGATCGGCGTCCTTCAGGATCGAGAAGCGCATCCCCGCCGTGACCCGGGTGGCGGGCTTCAACCGGGTCGGGCCGTCGTGCTCGGCACGGGTCTCGATGAGCCGCTGGATGCGCTCCCGGGAGAGGCGACGGATCTTCTCCTGGAGGTAGCGGTCGAGCCGCCACCCGGCGTAGTTCGGCTCAACCGTGAAGGGGACGCGCACGACCGGCATGGCGGCGGAACATACAGCCCCGGCAGGGGCCCGGGAAGTGCGCGTCATTGCAGGTCTTCCATGTCATGGCGCACCCGCCCTGCTTTTTCCCGAGGTGGTCGTTGACCATCGCGGCCGCGACGCATACAACGGGTTCCCGGCGTGAGGCGCGTCGCGATCATCATCCCCGCAAGGTTCGGGGCAAGTCGCCTCCCCGGGAAACCCCTCGCCGACATCCATGGAAAACCGCTCCTCGCACGTGTCGTGGAGCGCGCCCGACAGGCAAGCGGAGTGGACGTGGTCGTGGTCGCGACCGACGACGAGCGGATCGCCGCCGCTGCCCGCACGGCCGGGGCGGAGGTGGTGATGACCGGTCCGGCCGAGACCGGCACCGACCGGGTGGCCATGGCGGCCCGGGCCATGCTCCCGCGCCCCACCATGGTGGTGAACCTCCAGGGAGACGAGCCGCTCATGGAGCCGGCGGCCATCGAGGCGCTGGTGCACGCCATGGACGAGGGGGGCTCGGAGATGGCCACCATGGCCCGCCCGCTCGAGGCGGGGGAGTGGGAGCGGCCGGAGGTGGTGAAGGTGGTGACCGACCGGAGCGGACACGCCCTCTACTTCTCGCGTGCGCCCATCCCGGCGCGGCGGGAGCCGGGGCCCTCCCCGCTGGCCCGGGCCCACGTGGGGATGTACGCCTACACGCCGGCCTTCCTGGAGCGGTTCGCGGCGCTCCAGCCGGGGCGGCTCGAGCGGGAGGAGCGGCTCGAGCAGCTTCGGGCGCTGGAGCACGGGTTCCGGATCCGGGTCGTGGACACGACCTACAGCGGATTCGGAGTGGACACGGAGCAGGATCTGGAGAGG
Organism: uncultured Anaeromyxobacter sp.; assembly: GCA_903874275.1. Lineage (GTDB taxonomy): Bacteria > Myxococcota > Myxococcia > Myxococcales > Anaeromyxobacteraceae > CAIOAK01. Next base: position 6,224 of record CAIQRS010000102.1, on the reverse strand, counting down.
GCCCGGGCGCTGGTGGCGGCGGGCCGATAGAGGGGAAAGGGGACGGAAATGGTTCGGGGAAAGAAGACCAAGTTCGTGTTCGTGACCGGCGGGGTGGTGAGCTCGCTCGGCAAGGGGCTGGCGGCGTCGTCCATGGGCGCGCTGCTCGAGAACCGGGGGCTCGAGGTCACGCACCTCAAGCTCGACCCGTACATCAACGTGGATCCGGGCACCATGAGCCCGTTCCAGCACGGCGAGGTCTACGTCACCGACGACGGCGCCGAGACCGACCTCGACCTCGGCCACTACGAGCGCTTCACCAGCGCCAAGATGACCCGCAAGAACAACTACACCACCGGTCGCATCTACCAGTCGGTCATCAACAAGGAGCGGCGCGGAGAGTACCTGGGCAAGACCGTCCAGGTGATTCCCCACATCACCGACGAGATCAAGGCGGTCATCCGCGAGGCCGCCGACGGCGCCGACATCGTCATCGTCGAGGTGGGCGGCACGGTGGGCGACATCGAGTCGCTCCCCTTCCTGGAGGCCATCCGGCAGATGAAGTACGACGTGGGCAGCGAGAACGTGGTCTACGTCCACGTCACGCTGGTGCCCTACATCGCCGCCGCCGGCGAGCTGAAGACCAAGCCCACCCAGCACTCGGTGAAGGAGCTCCGCGAGATCGGCATCCAGCCCGACGTCCTGCTGGCCCGCAGCGACCGGGAGATCTCCCGCGAGATGAAGGACAAGATCGCCCTCTTCTGCAACGTGGACCCCTCCGCCGTATTCACCGCCCGTGACGTACCCTCCATCTACGAGGTGCCGCTGGCGCTGCACCGCGAGGGGCTCGACGACAAGCTGGCCGAGCTGCTCAACATCTGGAGCCGGGCCCCGCGGCTGGAGCGCTGGGAGACCATCGTCGAGAAGGTCACCCGCCCGCGCCAGGGCGAGGTGCGCATCGGCGTGGTGGGCAAGTACGTCGAGCTGGTGGAGAGCTACAAGAGCCTGAACGAGGCGCTGGTCCATGGCGGCATCGCCAACGACTGCAAGGTGAAGCTCGAGTTCATCGACGCCCAGAAGCTCGAGGAGGGGGAACTCTCGGCGCTCGACAAGGTGGACGGCATCCTGGTCCCGGGCGGCTTCGGCATCCGCGGGACCGAGGGCAAGATCCTGGCCGTTCGCCACGCCCGCGAGAAGCGCATCCCCTTCTTCGGCATCTGCCTGGGGCTGCAGATGGCCACCATCGAGTACGGCCGCAACGTCCTCGGCCTGGCCGGGGCCAACTCGCTCGAGTTCGACGAGGCCACCCCCCACCCGGTGGTCACCCTCATGGAGGCGCAGCGCGGCGTGGCCGACAAGGGCGGCACCATGCGGCTCGGCACCTACGCCTGCAAGCTGGAGAAGGGCACCAAGGCCCGCGACCTCTACGCCCAGGACCTCATCCAGGAGCGCCACCGCCACCGCTTCGAGTTCAACAACGCCTACCGGGACAAGTACGAGTCGGGCGGCATGGTGGTCTCCGGGACCAACCCGGAGCTCGGGCTGGTGGAGATGATCGAGCTGCCCAACCACCCGTACTTCGTGGGCTGCCAGTTCCACCCCGAGTTCAAGTCGAAGCCGTTCAAGCCGCACCCGCTCTTCGCCGGGTTCGTCAAGGCCGCCATGGCCTGGCGCGACGCCCGTGCCCGGGAGGGCGTCGCCGAGGTCACCAAGCTGCCGGTGGGCAAGGGCGCCTGAGGAGATCCCATGGAGAAGGTCCGGGCCCGCATCGGCGGGCACGACGTCGGAGACGGCTTCCCGCTCCTGCTCATCGCGGGACCGTGCGTCATCGAGAGCGAGGCCCAGGCCCTCTCCCACGCACGCCGCGTGAAGGAGCTGGCGGCGCGCCACGGCCTGCCGGTGGTCTTCAAGGCCAGCTTCGACAAGGCCAACCGCTCCTCCGGCAAGAGCTTCCGGGGGATCGGGCTCGAGGAGGGGCTGCGGGTCTTCCTGAAGGTCAAGGCCGAGACCGGCCTCCCCACCCTGACCGACGTGCACGAGACCTGGCAGGCCGAGCCGGTGGGGCGGGTGGTGGACGTCCTGCAGGTCCCGGCCTTCCTGTGCCGGCAGACCGACCTGGTGCTGGCCTGCGCCCGCCACGGACGCTCCGTGAACGTGAAGAAGGGGCAGTTCCTGGCCCCCCGCGACATGCGCCACGCGGTGGCCAAGTGCCGCGAGGCCGGGGCCGAGAACGTCCTCCTCACCGAGCGCGGCGCCTCCTTCGGCTACGGCAACCTGGTGGTGGACATGCGGGGACTGGTGATCATGCGCGAGCTGGGGGTGCCGGTCTGCCTGGACGCCACCCACTCGGTGCAGCTCCCCGGGGCCGGCGGCGACGTCACCGGGGGCGAGCGCCAGTTCGTGGCCCCGCTGGCCCGGGCCGCGGCGGCGGTGGGCATCGACGCCCTCTTCGCCGAGATCCACGAGGACCCGGCCACGGCGAAGTCCGACGGCCCCAACTCGCTCGACTTCGACATGGCCGACCGGTTGCTCACCGACGTGCTGCGCATCCGGCGGGCCCTGGGGCAGCCGTGACCGTCGCGGCCCCGGAGGCCGGCCTGACCGCGCGCGCGGCGCGGATCCGGCTCGTGCTCCTCGACGTGGACGGCGTCCTCACCGACGGCCGCATCTGGTTCGGCCCGGAGGGAGAGGCGCTCAAGGCCTTCGACGTCCGCGACGGCCACGGCATCGTCCGGCTTCGCGACCAGGTCGATTTCGGGGTCATCTCCGGCCGCCCCGGCAAGGCCACCCGCAAGCGGCTCGAGGAGCTCGGCTTCAAGCACCTGGTCTTCTCGCAGGTGGACAAGCTGGCCGGCTACGCCACCCTGGCCCACCTGGGCATCGCCGACGAGGAGGTCGCCTACATGGGCGACGACGTGAACGACATCCCCCTGCTCCGCCGGGTGGGGCTCTCCGCCGCGCCGGCCGATGCCTTCCCCGAGGTTCTCCCGGTGGTGCACTTCGTCTCCCGGTTCCCCGGCGGCCGCGGAGCGGTCCGGGAGCTCTGCGAGCTCATCCTCGCGGCGCGCGGGCCGGTCCGCCCGTGAGCGGCGTCCCCTGGTCCAAGCGGGCCCGTCGCAGCCTGCGGATCTGGGCCATCCAGGCCGGCCGCTTCCTGGGCGCGCTGCTCCCCTTCCGGCTGACCTGGGCCCTCGGGGGGCTCGTGGGTCGGGCCGCCTGGCTTGTTGGGCGGCGCGACCGGGAGCTCGCCCTCGCGCACCTGGCCCTCGCCTTTCCGGAGAAGTCCGAGGCCGAGCGGCGCGCCATCGCCCGGGGGACCTTCCTGCACTACGGGCACGGCGCCGCCGAGGCGGCCCAGATCGCCCGCATCGATCCCATTCTGACCGACTACGTCGCCTTCGCCGGCGAAGGCGAGGCGATGCTCCGGGGGGCCAGCCAGGCCGGCAAGGGGTTCATCTTCGTGACCGGCCACCTGGGGAGCTGGGAGCTCCTGGCCCGGCGCATCGTCCGGGCCGGCGTCCCGGCCATCGTCATCGCGGCCCGCAGCTGGGACCGGCGCATCGACGACATGGTCGAGGCCTTCCGCCTCGGCGGAGGCGTGCCCACGCTCTTCCGGGAGGATCCCAGCGGCGGCCGGACGCTGCTCCGGGCGCTGCGGGACGGAAAGGCCCTCGGGATCCTCATCGACCAGGACACCAAGGTTCAGAGCGTCTTCGTGCCGTTCTTCGGCCACCTCGCCTCCACGCCCCGCGCCGCGGCCGACCTGGCGCTGCGCTTCGGCTGCCCGGTCTTCGTGGGCTGGTCGAGGCGCCGCGGCCCGAAGGCGGGCGACGGGTACGTCCTCGAGGTGGAGCCGGTCTCCTACGATCCGGCTCCGGCAGACAAGGAGGCGGAGGCTCTCCGGATCACCGCCACCTGCACGGCGAGGATGGAGCAAGCCATCCGTCAAGCACCGTCCGAGTGGGTCTGGATGCACCGGCGCTGGAAGACCAAGCCACCGGAATATAAGTAATTTCTTCGCATACGCAAGGTTGGTGCCGAAAGCCCTTGTCGCCCCGTGGTGCGCCGGGTATCGTCGAATTAGCAAGGGCTGTGCCACTTGATCGACCGTGCCAAGACCGACCGCGTGACCTGGTGGCGCCTTGCGCCCCGCCCCCTCTCGGCTTGTGCTGCATCAATTCTCCTGATCGCCGGATGTGATCCGGGCGAGCCGCCTCCGCCGGCTTCCCCTCCCGAGGTCGCCATGGACGGCGTCCAGTTCCGGGCCTGGCGCGGCGCCGGCCTCGCGGCCTCGGGCACCGCCGACCGGGTGGTCTACCGGAGGAACTCGGGCGAGGTGGAGGGCACGGGCGTGCGCGTGATCGTGCCCCGGCCGGGCATGCCCGAGCTGGCCGTCTCGGCCCCGAACCTCTCGGGCGACCTCGGCGCCCGCACCTGGGCGGCCGGGGGCGGCGTGGTGCTCACCCGCGGTGACGCAATCGCGCGGACCCCCACGGCCCGCTGGGCCGAGGCCGACGGCATGGTGCGCGGCGACGAGCCGGTCCTGGTGAGCGGGCCAGCCTACCGGCTCTCCGGGCCGGCCTTCACGGCCAATCCCGGGACGGGCGACGTGGCGATCCGGGGCGGCGTCCGTCTCGTGGCCGGAGGCCCTCCCCCGTGATCGGCGCCTGCCTGGCCCTCGCCCTCGCGGCCGCGCCCCCGTCACCCCCGGTGACCGTGGTCGCCGAGGAGGTCCAGTACCTCTACAAGGAGGGCAAGGTCATCTTCACCGGCAAGCCCATGGTCACCCTCACCCGCGAGGACGCCACCCTCACCTGCAGGAAGCTCGTGGCCGAGAACGACGGCGAGGGGCGCATCCGGCGCGCCGTCTGCACCGGCGACGTCAAGCTCACCCGGGGCACCCGGGTGATCACCTGCGAGACCGCCACCTACGAGGAGAGGTCGGCCCGCGTCACCTGCACCGGCAGCCCGGTCCTCAAGGACGGGGAGAGCGTGATGCGCGGCGAGGTGCTGGCCTACGACCTGGCCGACGACCGGGCCACCCTGACGGCCGCCAAGGGGACCATCGTCCCGCAGCCCGGGCTCGATCTCTCGTCCCTCAGGAAGAAGAAGGAGCCCGCACCGTGAGCGCCGCCCTCGAGGCCACCGGGCTCGTGAAGAGCTACCGCGGCCGGAAGGTCGTGGACGGGGTCTCGTTCCGGGTGGCCCCGGGCGAGGTGGTCGGGCTCCTCGGGCCCAACGGCGCAGGCAAGACCACCAGCTTCAACATGGTGGTGGGGCTGGTGCGCCCCGACGGCGGCACGGTGCGGCTCGGCGACGAGGATCTGACCCGGCTCCCCATGCACCTGCGGGCCCGGCGCGGCGTGGGCTACCTTCCGCAGGAGGCCTCGATCTTCCGCAAGCTCACCGTCCGCCAGAACTTCACGGCGGTGCTGGAGGCGCTCGGCAAGGGGCGTGTCGAGCGGGAACGCCGGGCCGACGAGCTGCTCGAGGAGTTCCACCTCGGCACGGTGGAGGGGAGCCTGGGGGAGCAGCTCTCCGGCGGCGAGCGGCGCCGCGCCGAGGTGGCGCGAAGCCTGCTCAACGACCCGCGCTACATCCTCTTCGACGAGCCCTTCGCCGGCGTGGACCCCATCGCGGTGGGCGAGTTGCAGCGGCTCATCGGCTCCCTGCGCACCCGCGGCATCGGCGTGCTGCTCACCGACCACGCCGTGCGCGAGGCGCTCGGCATCTGCGACCGGGCCTACGTCCTCTCCACCGGCCGGATCCTCGAGGAGGGAACGCCGGCCCACATCGCCGCGAGCCCCCGCGCACGCGCCGTGTACCTGGGCGAGAAGTTCCGTCTCGACGACGGCCACCACCCCGAGGTCCGCCCATGAGCCTCGAGCTGAGGCAGAGCCTCAAGATGTCGCAGCAGCTGGTGATGACGCCCCAGCTGCAGCAGGCCATCAAGCTCCTCCAGCTCTCCAGGCTCGAGCTCGTGGACCTCATCCGCAGCGAGATCAACGAGAACCCGCTGCTCGACGAGGCCCCCGAGGAGGACGAGCGCGCCGAGGGCGCCAGCCCCGCCGAGGCCAGCCTGGAGCGGCTCGACCCGGCTCCCAAGGAGCCGGAGAAGGCCGAGGAGGTGAAGGGCGAGGAGGGCTCCAACGAGATCGACTGGGACCAGTACCTCGACCACTACCAGCTGCAGGGCCACACCGCCCCGTCCAACAAGAACATGGGGGACGAGGACCTCCCCGGCT
>CAIQRS010000101.1 GCA_903874275.1 uncultured Anaeromyxobacter sp. | reverse complement strand
GAGCTGCTCGAAGACCGCGGTGGTCCGCGCCGGGACGGTGAACGTGCCGGCCGCGAAGGTGGAGGTCTTCACCACCGGATCCGCCGAGGACTGGAGCAGCGGGTGGAGGGTGAAGCCCGACGCCCCGGCGATGGTGAAGTCGTGGGCCACCTTGTCGGCGTTCACGATGACGACGAGGGAGTCGCGCGCGGGGTCGAGGTCGGCGCCGGCGCAGGTCCCGTCGGTGACGGTCATCACGATGAGGCCCGGCACCTGCCCGACGCCCGCGTTCAGGTAGTCCACGCGCTTCTTGACGTCGGCGCCGGTCTTCAGACGGAAGAGCGGCGAGCTCTTGCGGACCCGCAGCATCTCCTGGACGTGGGCCGAGGCCGAGCCGATCTGGGTCGGGCCGGCGGCCGCCTCGGGCACCGCGAAGAAGCCCAGGATGAGGGGCCAGTTGGCCTGGTTGTCACCGGCCGGGGGAAGGCCGGTCTTCCAGGCGCTGGTGGCGCCGGACCAGTCCACCCGGTTGAACCAGTCGCCCGAGTCGTAGCTGTTCTTGTCCTCGCTCTTGGAGCGCAGCAGGTCGTCGCCGAGGTGGAGGAAGGGCACCCCCTGGCCGAGCAGGACGGTGTCGAGCGCCAGGTTCTGCATGCGCACCCGGTTCGCGGTGGTGGTGGTCTTGGCGAGCTTCAGCTGGGAGATGTCCCAGAGCGTCTGGTTGTCGTGGGCCGAGACGTAGTTGATCGATTCCTGGGGGTTCAGCGTGTAGCCGGTGCCGGCGCCGCTGTAGCCGATGCCCCCGGCCTTGATGGTCGTTCCCTGGGAGTTCATGAGGACGAAGTCACGCAGCCCGCCCGCCATGCCCGACTTGATCCAGTCGGCGCTGGCGAGGAGGATCCCCAGCGACTGGGCGTTGGCGACGTTGAGCTCGTTTGGATCGGTCCACAGGCCGGTGGCGAAGCCCTGGCCGGCGCAGACGGTGTAGGGGGCGCAGGTAGCCGGCGTCTTCACCAGCGCCTCGCCGTTGTCGAAGGGGCTGCCGCCCCGGACGCCGTCGCGGATGCGGTCGTTGAAGGTGCCGATGCCGGTGCCCGCCATGTTGGCCTGGTTGGCGTTCACTCCGCAGGCGTTCTTGGCGGTCTCCCCCATTTCCCAGCCCTCGCCGTAGAGGTAGACGGAGGAACCGTCCACCCCGTCGGTGGCCGGGGTGAGCGCCGAGACCGCCGTCTGGACCGCCAGCATGTTCGACTTCATGTGGAGCCCCATGAGGTCGAAGCGGAAGCCGTCCACCTTGTAGTCGCGCGTCCAGCGCACCACCGTGTCCACCATGAGCCGCTCCATCATGCGGTGCTCGGTGGCCGTGTTGGAGCAGCAGCTCGAGCTTTCCACGTAACCGGAGGTGATGCTGAGCCGGTGGTAGTACCAGGGGACCACCTTGTCGAGCACCGACTTGTCCCCGAGGCCGGCCGCGTTGGTGTGGTTGTAGACCACGTCCATCACCACGCGGATCCCGGCCTGGGCCAGCCCCTGGACCATCTGCCGGAACTCGAGGATTCGGGCCGTCCCCTCGGCGGTGGAGGCGTAACTGCCCTCGGGGGCGCCGAAGTGGAACGGGTCGTAGCCCCAGTTGTAGGAGTCGAGGTTGCGCAGGTAGCCGGCGATGGCCTGCTGCTGCTCCGAGTCGCCGGGGTAGGTCTCCATGGCCTGCTGCACGGTCTTGCCCGCGTGCAGGGTGCAGAGCGCCGCGGGGACCGAGGTGTTCTTCGCGCACAGCGTGGCGAACGGGGAGTCGAGGTCCACCCGGTTGGCCGGGTCCTCGTCCACGGTGGCGATGTCGAAGGCCGGGAGCAGGTGAAGGTGGGTGAGGCCGGCCTGGGAGAGCGCCTTGAGGTGCGTCATCCCGGCCGACGTCTGGTCGGTGAAGGCCAGGAACTTGCCGCGGTGGGGCGCGGGGACGGAGGGATCGAGGGCGCTGAAGTCACGGACGTGCCCCTCGTAGGCCACGATGTCGGTGGGGTGGGCCAGGGGGGGCTTCACGAGCGTGCTCCAGCCGGAGGGCGCGAGCGCCGGGTCGGCCAGGTCCACCACCTGGGAATATTTACTGTTGGTCGAGAGGTTGGTGGAGTAGGGGTCGGTGACGAGCACGGTCTCGATCCTCCCCGACGAGGGAT
>CAIQRS010000100.1 GCA_903874275.1 uncultured Anaeromyxobacter sp. | reverse complement strand
GCAGTCGCCGCTTCCGCCCGAAGGACCACCTGCTCGCCTTCCTGGAGGGGCTCTGATTATGCCGCGTCGAAAATCCGCAACCCCCACGCGCTCAACGTTTCCACGCTCGCACGCGGCATAAGATCGGACGCGGCATAATGCCGGTTTCACAACCAGTTGACGGCGCGCCAGGTGTACGGCGACGACCTCGTGGACCGGTTCGTGCGCGAGGTCCCCAGGGTCTCGGAACCGGTCGCCGCCTGGGGCGCCCCCGCATGCATCGCCGCCGCATGAAGGGAGGGATCAACCCCGCCGGAGGAACTTCGCGATGACCCGCTTCTCGCCGATGCCCGGGAAGGCCACGGTCACCTTGGCGTCCGGCCCCACGCCGTCGCAGGCGCGGACCAACCCCTCGCCCAGGCTGGGGTGCGTCACCATGTCACCGCGGGTGAACGGAGCGCGGCCGGTCTCGGGGCGCTGGTCGAAGGAGTAGTCGACGCTGGGCCCGGTCGAGGAACCCCTTGCCGGCGCCCGAGGCGCCGGCTGCTCTTCGTACTCGATGACCGGGTCGCCGGGCAGGGCGCCGGGGTGGCGGCGGATCACGGGAGCGGTGGGGGCGGGGCGGGGCGGCGGCCGGGAGGGCAGGCCGAAGAGCTCGGGCGGCAGGTCGCCCAGGAAGCGGGAGGGCTCGCGGTCCCGCCAGCTCGGACCGGCGTCGCCGTAGGCCATGCGGCGGCGGGCCAGGGAGAGGACCAGGCGCGACTTGGCGCGGGTCATGCCGACGTAGCAGAGGCGCCGCTCCTCGTCGAGCTCGGCGGAGCGCTCGCCGTCCTCGGCGTCGCGACACCAGGGGCGCTCGTAGGGCAGCATCCCCTCCTCCATCCCGCAGAGGAAGACCGCCTCGAACTCGAGCCCCTTGGCGGCGTGGAGGGTCATGAGCGCCACCCTCCCCTCCGGCGTCGGGCCGTCGGCGTCGCCGATGAGGGCGATCTGCTCGAGGAAGCGGGCCAGTGGCGGCGGGAGCGTCTCCTCCGGGTCGCGGGGAGGGCGCTCGACGGCCAGGGCCTCGTCGAACTCCCGGGCGGCCGCCACCAGCTCGAGCAGGTTCTCGGCCTTGTCGGCCGCCTCGTCGGTCCCCTCGGCGCGCAGCCGCTCCATCAGTCCACTCCGGGTGACGGCCTCCTGCACCGCCACGCCGGCCTCGAGGGCGGGCACGTCCCGGTGGAGCCCGGCCACCACCTCGTGGAACTCCCCCAGGTTGCGGCGCGCCGCGGTCTTGAGATCGCCCACCTCGTCGCGGCGCCCGACCGCGTCGAAGAGGGTGAGGCCATTCGCCGTGGCGAAGGCCTGCAGCCGCTCGATGGTCTTCTCGCCGATGCCGCGGGCCGGGCGGTTCACCACCCGGAGCAGGTCCAGGTCGGAGGCGGGGTTCAAGGCCAGGCGCAGCCAGGCCGCGGCGTCGCGCACCTCGGCCCGCTCGTAGAAGCTGGTGCCGCGGACGATGACGTAGGGCACCCGCGCCGCCCGCAACGCCGCCTCCACCGGGCGCGATTGCGCGTTCACCCGGTAGAGCACCGCGATCTCGTCGCCGCGCGTGCCCCGGTGGCGTTCCGACTCCACCGCGGCGGCGATGCGCTGCGCCTCCTCGTGCTCGTCCTGGGCCACCAGCAGCGAGAGCGGAGCCCCGGCCTCACGGGTGGTCCAGAGCTTCTTCTCGCGCCGGCGCGAGGCCCGGGAGATGACCGCGTGGGCCGCGGCCAGCACGTTGGCGGTGGAGCGGTAGTTCTGCTCCAGCTTCACAACCCGTGTACCGGGGAAATCCTTGTCGAAGTCGAGGATGTTGCCCACGTCGGCGCCGCGCCAGCGGTAGATGGCCTGGTCGTCGTCCCCCACCACGCAGACGTTCTTCCTCTCCCCGCAGAGCAGCCGGAGCAGCCGGTACTGGGCGGGGTTGGTGTCCTGGAACTCGTCCACGAGCACGTGGCGGAAGCGGGTGGCCCAGCGCGCGGCCAGCTCGGCGTCGGCCTCGAGCAGCTGGGCGGGGCGCAGCAGGAGGTCCCCGAAGTCCACCGCGCCGGCACGGGCCAGCGCCTTCTCGTAGCGGCGCCAGACCTCCAGGCTCCGCTCGGTCTCCACGTCGTGGTCCTCGAAGCGCACCGAGGACGGGGAGTGGCCCAGGTTCTTCCAGCGGTCGATGCGCGAGAGCACGTCGCGCGGCCCGAAGCGGCCGTCGTCGGAGATGCCCATGTCGGAGAGGATCCGCTTCACCAGCCGCTTCTGGTCGTCGTCGTCGTAGATGGCGAAGGACGGGGGCAGCCCGGCCCGCGCTGCCTCGCGCCGCAGGAAGCGGGCCCCGAAGGCGTGGAAGGTCTGCACCCATGCGTCGGCACCCTCGAGGCCGAGCAGGTCGGAGAGCCGCTCCCGCATCTCCCCCGCCGCCTTGTTGGTGAAGGTGACGGCCAGCACGTGCCAGGGGGCGACGCCCCGCTCCCGGACCAGGTGGGCGATGCGGTGGACGATGACCCGGGTCTTGCCGGAGCCGGCGCCGGCCAGCACGAGGAGCGGCCCGTCCCCGTGCAGGACGGCCTCGCGCTGGGCGTCGTTCAGGGGGTCGAGGATGGCATCCGGGAGGCCCACGGGGGCGCACCTTACCTCAAGGCCGGGTAGATTGAGCCCATGCCCTCCCCGGTCCGCATCGCGGCGCTCGGCGGCCTCGGCGAGATCGGCATGAACTGCCTGGCGATCGAGTCGGAGGAGCGCATCGCCGTGGTGGACTGCGGGCTGCTCTTCCCGGCCGAGCCCTTCGGCGTCGAGGCCGTCTCCCCCGACCTCACCTGGCTCAGGGAGCGGCGCGACCGGGTGGGCGCGGTGCTGCTCACCCACGGCCACGAAGATCACCTGGGGGCCTTGCCGCTCCTGCTCCGCGACGTGCCGGTGCCGGTCTACGGGCCGAGGCTGGCGCTGGCGCTGCTCCGACCGCGGCTCGAGGAGGCCGGCGTCCGGGCCGACCTGCGCGTGGTTCGCGACGGCGAGGTGGTCCGCGCCGGGGACGGTTCCCCCTTCACGGTCGAGTTCGTCCCGGTGGCCCACTCCATCCCCGACGCCTGCGCGCTCTCCATCGGCACTCCGCAGGGGGTCGTCTACCACTCGGGCGACTTCAAGATCGACGAGGCGCCGCTCGACGGCCGGCGGACCGACCTGGCGCGCATCGAGGCCCTGGGACGCGAGGGGGTGCGGCTGCTCCTCTCCGACTCCACCAACGCCGACCGTCCCGGGACTTCGCTGTCCGAATCGGAGGTGGGGCCGGCCATCCTCGGCGCCATGGACGGTGCTCCGGGGCGGATCTGGGTGGCCTGCTTCTCCTCTCACCTGCACCGCATCCAGCAGGTCGCCGACGCGGGACGCGCCTTCGGCCGCCGGCTCGTCCCGGTGGGGCGCTCGATGGAGGAGAACGTCCGGCTCGGCCTGGAACTCGGCTACCTCCGGCTCG
>CAIQRS010000099.1 GCA_903874275.1 uncultured Anaeromyxobacter sp. | reverse complement strand
GCGACCGCTCGGAACGCGGCCTCCCAGTCGGTCTTCTGCGACGGTTTGTTCGAGCGGTAGGTGCAGAGCCCCTCGACCCCGGCCGCGTCGCCGATGATGGCGAGGAGCCGCTGCTTCGCCTCGGCCTCCGCCTGCTCTGTCGCAGCGGTGGCCTCCTTCGCGAGCCGGAGCCGCTGGACGACCTCGAGCGCCTCGGGGGTGGCGGGAAGGGGAGGGACGACGTCCTTCGGGTGGCGCCGGCGGAGGTAGGCCTCGTAGACGTCGGTCCCGTCGATGGGGGGCGGGACCCGGGCCTGGACGTGGTCGACCCAGAACTTCTCGACCGCCTGGAGGAGGAGCCCCTCGAGCTCGAGGTCGCGCTTCACCGGGTACTCGCGATAGGAGCCGTTCACCAGGGCGACGAGCGTCGCGTGTGGCATGTCGGCGACCGCGAGCTGCCAGGCGACCTGGACCAGGTGCTTCTCCGGGATCTCGCCGGTGCCGGACTCGCCGTACTCCCCGCCGCTGAAAAACACGGTCTTGATCTCGAGGAGGTCGAGCCAGGCCTCGCGGGCGGGGCGGCCGACGCCGGGGGGCGCGACGACGCGGTCCGGGGTCGCGAGGGCCCAGTCGAAGCGCGGGTGCCGCAGCGTGCCGGGCTTGTAGATGCGCACGCCCTGGTGGCGGGCGACGTAGCCGTCCCCGATGACGTCCTCGATGCGGTGGCCGAATTCCGTCAGGTCGTTGTCCTCGAAGTCGGGCGCCTCGCCGACCTTCCGGGCGTAGACGTCGATGGCGCCGGGCACGATGCCGAGCACGGGCGCGACCTCGGAAGCACCGATGCCGGTGGCGCGAGCGGTTACGTCGCGAGGGGAGAGACCGAGAGCGGGAGAGGCCAAGGGCAGTCCTTTCAGAGCCAGAGCAGGGAGAGAATCGAAGCGATGCCAGCGAAGAAGGCGCCGGCTTCGAGGACGACGCGGGTCACTGGAGGTTCCCCGCCTGGACGCGGCGGTCCCGGTCGAAGTCGATGGCGTCGCCCGAACCGTTGCAGGCCTCGCACTGGAGCTCCTCGGTGATGGGCTGCGAGGAGAGGCCCACCCAGCCGGCGACGACCTCGACGACGCAGGCGCCGTCGCACTCGGGGCACGGCCAGGTGTGGGCGGTGGTCCAGGTCTGCTCGCAGGGGAGGGAACAGAAGTCGGAGTTGACGCCGGGGATGGTAGCGGCGCCGCACTCGGCACAGGCGGCGGCGACCTCGAGGGCGACACGGGAAGGCGACGGGGCGGGCATGGGCGGGAGAGTAGTCACATGACACCGCGTTGTCAAGTGACGCCCCGGAGGGCGCGCCAGCGGCCGGCGGAGGCGGAGCGGGATCGGCTACTGGGAGCCGGCCCTACGGGCCGCGGCGGCGGCCAGCGTCGCGAGCGCGGCGACTGCGCTGAGCGCGTTCGCGGAGACCTCGGCGAGGCGTGCCGGGTCTGGGTGCGGCTCCTCGAGGACGGACTGGAGACGACGGACGGCTACCGCGCTCTCGGCTTTCGCCTTGAGGAGGAGGGGAGACGGAACAACGATTTTGTCCGCGGATCGGGGCGTGCGCTTCCGCACGGCCGCGGACCCCTTGCGACGGGGCATGTGTTCAGTTCTACCTGAGGGGTCGGACAGGAGACCTTGGCTACTTCCGAGACGCGATCTGGGCCAGGCGGTCGCGCGAAGCGCGCGCTGACCAGCGGCCCCAGAAGCGCGTCATCCAGACTTCAAGCCCGCCAAGCAATACCGGGAACGCGGCCATCCCGAGCCACTTCGACCAGGCCCCGACGATGCCGGCCCCAAGGGCGGCGACAAGAAACATCCCCACCAGCGAAGCCAAAAGCAGGGCCTTCGGCGGCCTCCCAGTCACGTAGTCGAGCTGTTCGTCAACGGTGCGGATCATGCGGCTTCCTTTACCGTTTAGGGTGCGGGCCCTTGTAGTCGACGTCGAACCACTCCTTCGGCGGGTCACGGTCGGAGAGCCAATCGAGGCTCACCCCGAGCTTCCGATGAACTAGTAGGAGGACGTCAAGCCCCGGTGTGCGCTCGCCCTTGAGGTAGCGTCCGAGCGCGCTCCGGCTCATCCCGAGCACGGCCGCCATCGCCGCGTCGCTGTCGAACCGATTCTCCCACTTGAGGAGCCTCATGTTCGCCGCGATGCGCTGGCGGGTCTTCAAGTCTACCGTGGGTTTAGGGGCCATCACGCCAGATGGTATGTGGGCGGGGGTCGTCACGGGGCTACCGGGTCACTTGACAACGTAGTCATATGACACCATGATGACGCCGCATGAAGACCAACGCGCTCGCCAAGTACCTCGCGGAGCACAGCCTCACCTACACCGCCTTCGCCGTTCTCGTGGGCGCCGACCGCCAGCGGGTGTGGCGTCTCGCGAAGGGGGACCGCGGTCCTAGCGTCGACCTCGCGATCCGCATCGAGCGCGCCACGAAGGGCGCCGTCCCGATCGAGTCCTGGGCGAGCCCCCCATCCAAGCGGCCTTCCCGCCGTGCTGCCTGAGCTCTGCGCCATGGTTCCCCTTCGGACCCACGCCGCCGCCGCCCGTCCCCTGTCACAAGCATGCGCCCTCGTCGGACACCGGGACGTACTCCTTTGGGGGGTGGCATGACTCACCCGGACCTTTCACTCCAGTCCTTGCCCCTCTTCACCACGCAGCGACCCGTCGCCGCGCCACGCGCATCGGTCCAGACCACAGAGCTGGTTCGCGTGGAGGGCCGGATCGCCGAGCTCGTGCTGGCGTTCTGCGCCGGCCGGGTCGGGCAGACGTTCCACCTGGCCGAGCTCAACGCCTACGTTTCGGAGCGCGTCCAAGTCGCGCCCGACAGTCCGAGGCGGATCCTCTCGCAGTTGCGGAAGACCGGGCAGGTAGCTGCCGAGTGCGTCTCGAGGTCGGAGTCCCTCTGGAGGGTGGCGTGAGCATCGCGAAGTACGTTCCCGAGGGCGCTGGGATGATGCGGGTCGAGCAGGCCCGCGCAATGCTCGCGGAGTGTCGCGGCGCGGACGAGGTGAAGGAGATCCGCGACCGTGCTCTCGCCATCCAAGCCTATGCGAGACAGAAAGAGGCAGGGCAGGGTGCCGCCGACGATGCGGGCGCAATCGTAGTCCACGCATCGGCCAAGCTCGCGCAATTCTACCGCGACGCGCCGTCGAGGCAGAAAGACGGGCTCAAGAAGGGCAAGGCCCGTGCGGCAACCTTGCCGAACGGGATCTCCCGCGAGTCCGTAGCGAAGGACGCGGGCGTTCCTGAGCGTGAACTGCGTCGGTGGGTCCCGCTCGCTGAATCGGCAGACGCGGAAGAGATCGAGGAGGTCATCGAGCGCGCCCGGAATGCTGGCAAGGGCGTGACGACCTCCACCGTTCTCCGGGTCATCGCGGCGGCAGCAAAGCCCCCGGTTGTTGTCGAGGACTCGCAGGATCCGCCCGAGCCGAAGTGGTTGAGCACAGAAGCCGAGCGAACGGCGGCGCTCCTCCGCGTCGAGATCGCCATCGGAGAAGTCACAAGCCGATGGCCCCGCGGCGTCCCAGTAGACCCGATCCGCGCCGTCCTCCAGTCCACTCTCAGTTACCTAGACCGCCGCGCAGCGAGGAGAACCCGATGACCGATGAAGCGATGATCGACCTCACGCCCAGTCCCCAGGACAGCATACGAGCGCGGGCCGCGCAGAACTTAACGTGGCTCGATGCCCTCTGCGAGTTGATCGACAACTCGCTGGACGCCGGGTCCACCCACGTCGCGATCACCTTTGCCAAGGGGTACTTCTCGATCACGGACAACGGCAAGGGCCAGAGCGACATGGCCGCGTTCTTCCGCGAAGGGCAGCACTCAAGGCACAGTTCGACCGTCTCCGGGATGTATGGCGTCGGAGGCAAGGACGCGCAGCTCTGGATCGGTGGCGCCGATGGCGAGGTGCTCGTGAAGACCGTCGCCGCGGGAGTCGCCCGCCAGCTTCGCGTCAGATGGGGCGACGTTACGACCTGGAAGGTCCCCGGTTCGGAGGACCGCGTAGCGAGCCCCGGCGAGGGCGGGACACAGATCGTTGTTCAGCCGACGAGGCCGATCCTACACGGGGAGCAGTGGCGCGCTCTCGTGGAGAAGATTGGGTACACCTACTCGCTCGCCATCGAGGGCGGCGCGCAGATCACGCTCTCGTCTGGCACGACCAAGGGCAAGCCCGTCCTCGCTCCGACGTGGCGGATGCCCGCTCTGGAACCAGGACTCGTCGAGACGGTCGTGACGGTGGGAAGCCGCCGGGCCAGGGTGAAGGCCGGAGTGATCGCCGAGGGCGAGCGGACCACTCACCGGGGCATCACCTACCGGCGTGGCTTCCGCGTGATCATCCCCGCATCGAATCGGGGCTGCGGAGACTACAGCCCCGGGCGCGTCTGTGGCGTCGTCGATCTTCTGGAGGGGTGGGCGCCCTCGCGGAACAAGAACGGGCTGGTCAGCGGGGAAGACGAGCTCTACCTGGCGGTGGAGGCCGCGATCCTCCCCGTCCTCAAGCGGGCGGAGCAGGCCAGTTCGCTCCTCGGGTGCCAAGAGTTCCAGGCTCAGGTCGAGGAGTTGCTGAACGCGCGCGTCGCGGCCCAAGCGAAAGCGAAGAGGGCGCCGGGCAGCACGAAGGGGGCCAAGAGTCCGACCGGTTCCGGTGCCCCGCATCGGAGGGCCGAGGTCGAGCAGGCCGGTAACACGTTCCCAGGGAAGCGCCCGAATGGCGCCTTCCGCGTCGAGCATCAGCACTTGGGGGGCGACACGCTTGGTGACGTGAGAGGGAACACGGTCCTCCTGAACCTCGACAATTCGTTCGTCGCGTACATCCAGAGGTCGCAGAACATCGAGGCGGGCGTCGTGATGGCTGCGACGCTGATCGGTGACGTGGCGCGAGGGGAGCGAGCCAACGGGCAGAGGATTCTAAAGGCCCTGGAGACGGAGACACTCCCGGGAGCCGTTGGGAAGATCCTTTCGAGCCACCCGAGCATCGACGGGGCGCCCGTTCTCAAGAGTGTTGCAGGTTAGTTGGGATCCGGGGCGGCGGCGATGGCGGAAGATTTCGACGACCGAGAGGGCGGGTTCATCGTCCTGCACCGCAGGATGTTGTCCTGGCCGCTTTGGGAGCACCTAAGCGCGGAGCACCGGCTCGTCTGGATCTACCTGCTCTTCTCGGCCAACTGGAAGAACACCGAGGTCTGGACGCGCAAGGGGCGACTCGTCGTCCAGCGCGGCCAGGCATTCGTGGCCCAGCGAGCCCTCGCGAAGCAGGCCGGCGTCTCCTATCGAAACGTCCGAACTGCCCTCGAACTACTGACCCGAGAGGGGGCCATCCAAGTGGCGCAAGTCCCGACGTATGCATCCCGGACGGCGTCCCTCGTAACCATCGTCAATTACGAGAAGTATCAGAACGTCGCCGAGCGAGACGACTTCGGGCGCAGGCCCAACCGGCGCAAGGGTGGCCCTATCAGAACAAGGGGAACCACCAACTACCCAGACCCAGAAATTTCATCACCCGTTTCTCCCTCCGTTGAACGAGGGGACGAAGGCGTTTTGCTTTGCCCCGAAGCGTGGAGAGCGCGACGGGAAGCGCAACTCGAAGCTCAGTTCGGGAAGGGGACTGCATGAACGTGGGGCTCGTGATGGCGATCTTCTCCGCTGGCTTGGCGGTCGGGATGGTGCTGCTCGTGGCCGCGGCGCTCGTCGGCCAGTGGATGCACGACCGGGCAACGCGGGACCAGATCCCGGAACCGCCGTCGACGTGGCAGCTCCCGCCCGGCCGCCGGCGTCGGCGCCAGCAGGAGTGGCGCTCGTGAGGCGCGGCCAGAAAGCTCCGCCGCTCGTCGACAAGGTCGAGCCACGGGTCGAAGGTCATGGTGACCAAGCGGACTCCAAATCCGCAGGCGAGGGTTCGATTCCTTCTCGGCCCGCCAACCCCACCAGCATTCGCTCGTGTGGCTGCGGC
The DNA here is from genome assembly GCA_903874275.1 of uncultured Anaeromyxobacter sp. Lineage (GTDB taxonomy): Bacteria > Myxococcota > Myxococcia > Myxococcales > Anaeromyxobacteraceae > CAIOAK01. The sequence continues at coordinate 9,049 of CAIQRS010000099.1, read as the reverse complement.
CGATGGCATCTCCCTCCCGGAGCGACCCGCCTGGTCATCGCCGACGACGGGGTCGAGGTGGAGCACCGCTACTCCGCCGAGTGCCGGCGGGTAGGGGGTGGACCGATTCCCAGGCACCGCCACGTCGCGTCCATCGTCGCGGAGAATCTCATGCTGCGGGACGAGGTCCGGCGGAAGCACGAGCGGATCGAGTTCCTCGAGGCGGCGCTCCACGCCCTCGAGCCGCTGGGCGCCGGCCAGGACCCCGACGCCGCGGGCCTGCCGTGGAGGGCGCTGTGACCCGCGACTGCGGGGAGTGCTCGGTGTGCTGCTCGGCGATGGCCGTGGACGAGCTCGGGAAGGCTCCACGCTTCGACTGCCAGCACGACTCCGTCGGAGGCTCGGTGGGGTGCGCCATCTACCCGACCCGGCCGGCGTCCTGCCGGCGCTTCGTCTGCGGCTGGCTCCAGGGCGAGCTCCGCGAGGGAGACCGGCCGGACCGGCTCGGCATCATGCTCACGGGCGGGGACTCGTCGAGCCCGCTCGCCCGGGATCTGGGGCTCACGTTCGTCATCGCCCACGAGATCGCGACGGGGGCGCTCGACGAGCCAGCGCTCCTCGCCGCGGCCGGACGGCTCGCCCGGACTCGCGTGGTCGTCCTCCTGGGAGTCGAGGGCAACGAACGAATCATCGGCCCGGAGCGGCTCATGCGACGCATCGAGAAGTGGGACCGCAAGGCGAGGAGGTGCGCATGACCCGCTCCAACCTGGCCCTCGAGCGCGAGAACGCCGAGCTCCGCAAGCAGCTCGAGCACGCCTTCCGGTTCGTCGCCCTGCTCAAGGCCTCATGGCTTGGGCGCCTCGTCGTCCGCCGGGCGGCCAACCGGGTCAAGCGCGAGGTCGCGGGAGCGAGGCGGTGAGGGATTTCCGCCGACGGCTCGACTTCCGGCTCCTGGCCCAGCACGAGACGGACATGGCCCGCCCCGCCCTCGTCGTAGCCCCGCACGCCTGCCCTCGCTGCGGTAGGCCCGTCCCGCCCAGATTCCAGCGTGGCAGGCCGAGACGCTGGTGCGTGGAGTGCCGGCCCGTCGTCCAGCGAGAGCGAAATCGTCGGTGGATGAGCCGCTTCCGGCGTGGAGCGAAAATCACGGAACCCGCTTGACCACGATAGCGCTCCGTCCAGGAGTCTTCGCTCCTGGGAAGGACGGCGGTGGCGGACGGGAACCCGAGGGCCGGGAGCCAAGCGGAGCGTCCAGTCGCTCGTCGCGCCGCGTCCCGTCCAAGGCTCTCCGCCCAGCAGCGACTCTTCGTTCACGAATATCTGCTCGACCGCAACGCCACCCAGGCCGCCATCCGCGCCGGGTACAGCCAGAAGAGTGCGGCAAGCCAGGCCTCCGACCTCCTGAAAAATCCGAAGATCCAGGGGCTCATCGAGCAGCGCCTCGAGCGCCTCACCGAGAAGACCGAGCTCAAGCTCGAGCGCGTCGTCCTCGAGCTCCACCGAATCCTCCTCGCCGACCCATCCGAAGCGCTCAACGAGAACGGCGGCGTCCTGCCCCTTCGCGACTGGCCGGTGAACCTCCGTCGGGCGATGTCCGGGCTCGACGTCGAGGAGCTCTGGGAGGGCAGGGGACCCGACCGCGCCCAGACCGGAGAGGTGAAGAAGATCCGGTTCTGGTCGAAGACCGAGGCCTCGCAGCAGCTCCTCCGGGTGCTGGGCGCCTTCAAGGACAAGCTCGAGGTCGAGCATACGGTCACGTACTCCGACCTGGTCGTCGAGGCGGCCCGCCGGCGCGCTGCACGCCAGGGCGAGCCGCCGCCGCCTCCCGCGCCGAGGGCCCAGGCGTGAGCGTGGTCGAGCGCGCCCCCTGGAACGGGACCGACGAGGAGGCCGTCGAGGCGATCGTCCGGTGGATCGACGACCCCGTCGGCTTCGTTCGGGACGTCTTCGCGGCGGAACCCGACGCCTGGCAGGCCGACGCGCTCGTCGCGATGGCGAACGGAGAGGACCCGCGCGTCGCGCTCAAGGCCTGCAAGGGCCCCGGCAAGTCGACGGTGCTGGCCTGGTTCATCTGCTGGTTCATGGCGACGAGGCTGCACGCGAACCTGCTCGCGCTCTCCATCACGGCGGACAACCTCCGGGACAATCTCTGGAAGGAGCTCGCCGTCTGGTACGGGATGAGCCCCTACCTGCAACGGGTGTTCGATTTCTCCGGGGAGCGCTTCTTCTCGAGGGAGCACCCGAAGACCTGGTGGTGCTCGGCCCGAGCCTTCGCGAAAGACGCGCGGCCCGACCAGCAGGCGAACACGCTTGCCGGTCTGCACTCGAAGCACGTCGCCATCGTCCTCGACGAAGTGAGCGACTACCCGGCCGGCGTGCTTGCCGCGGCCGAGGGCATCTTCTCGACCCAGGGGCAGGAGGCGAAGCTCGTCGTCGCCGGGAACCCCACGAAGCAGGACGGTCCGCTCTACACGATCTGCACGCGGGACCGGGCGATGTGGGTGGTGATCGAGATCACTGGCGACCCGGACGACCCGAAGCGCTCGCCCCGCATCGACATCGAGTACGCGCGCACCGCCATCGGCCAGTGGGGACGAGACAACCCCTGGGTGATGACGAACATCCTGGGCCTCTTCCCGCCGACCCAGTCGAACGCGCTGCTCGGCGTCGACGAGGTCTCCGCGGCCATGCACCGGGACATCCCGCGCTACGAGCTCGAGGGGCTCCCGAAGATTCTCGGCGTGGACGTGGCTCGGTACGGGGACGACCGGAGCGTCGTCTTCATGCGGCAGGGCAGGGTGGCCTGGGAGCCCGAGGTCTTCCGCAACCTCGACCTCATGACGCTCGCCGGCCAGGTGGCGCGCATCGCCGACCGGCAGAAGCCCGACGCGATCTTCGTCGACCAGGGCGGCATCGGCGCCGGCGTCGTCGACCGGATGCGCCAGCTCGGCTTCCCGGTCATCGGCGTGGACTTCGGCGGCAAGCCGCTCTCCGTGCGCTTCCAGAACCGTCGCTGCGAGATGTGGTGGCTCATGGCCGACTGGGTGAAGACCGCCAGCCTGCCCGAGGCGCCCGAGCTCGTCGGCGAGCTCACCGGCGTCACCTTCGACTACGCGAACGCTTCCGGGAAGCTCGCCCTCGAGTCGAAGGACGACATGCGGAAGCGCGGTCTGCCGTCGCCCGACCTGGCCGACGCGCTCGCGCTCACCTTCGCGGCGCCGGTGGCGTTCAAGGCCCGGCCCGACGACTACGGCGTGCTCGTCGCGCAGTCCGTCCGCGAAGCGCAGGACTACCAGCCGGCACTCGGCTGACGGAGAGGACCATGGGCGCCCCCAGCATACCGACCCCGCCAGCCCCGCCGCCCGCCCCGTCCCTCGTCGACGAGGTCATCCGCAACGCCGGAGCCTCCGAGCAGGCCCGCCAGCGCGGCTCGAAGGGCCGGCAGTCGACCTTCCTCTCGTCGGCGCTTCCCGACGCCGGCGTCGTTCCCCTCGCGAAGAAGCAACTCCTGGGGGCGTAGATGGCGCTCACTGCTCGCCAGCGGTTTCTGGGCCGGCTCGGGACGCTCAAGACGCTCCGAGCGCCCTGGGACGAGGCCTACCGCCAGGTGGGCCAGTACCTCCTGCCGTGGCGCGTGAAGTTCTCGCCCCTCGACAAGAAGCGCGCGCTCAACGACTCCATCCTCGACCCGACCGGGACCTACGCCGTGCGGACGTGCGCGGCCGGCATGTCGGCCGGGATCTGCTCGCCGGCGAGGTCCTGGTTCCGACTCACCACGCCGCAGCCATTCCTCGCCACGAAGCCCGGCGTGAAGCAATACCTCTTCGCTGTCCAGGGGATCCTCGAGTGGATTCTCCAGCGCTCCGGGTTCTACGGCGTCACGAGCGGCGCGACGTTCTACGACCTGGTCGGCTTCGGCACTTTCGGCATGTTCGTCGAGGAGGATCCGAAGCTCATCGCTCGGTTCAAGGCGCTGCCCGTCGGCCAATACTGGCTCGCCACGAACGAGAATGGCGAGGTCGACACGATCTACCGGGAGTTCTCGCTCACCGTGGGCCAGCTCGTCGGCGAGTTCGGTCTCGACAAGGTCTCCGCGACGGTCAAGGACCAGTTCAAGCGCTCCCAGTTCGATGTCTCCCACCTGGTCCTGCACGTCGTCGAGCCGAACCGGAAGGACGAGGAGACCGGCTTCGAGGGCGTGGAGGCGGGGAGGCTCGACTGGAAGGGGATGCCCTTCCGCTCGATCTGGATGGAGAGCTCGACGAAATCGGACCAGGGGGACGGCTTCCTCCGGTTGAAGGGCTACCACTCGTTCCCGGCGGTCACGCCGCGGTGGGCGCGCACCCAGCCCGAGGACGTGTACGGGACGGGCCCCGGCATCGAGGCGCTGCCCGACGTGAAGCAGTTGCAGACGATGGTGCGGCGCAAGCTCCAGCTCGTCGAGAAGGTCGCCATCCCGCCGCTCAAGGGACCGGACAGCCTCATCGGCGGCGTGCCCTCGCAACTTCCGGGCGCCTTCACCCGCGTCCCGGCCGGCGCGACCGGAGGGGACAAGCTCGAGCCGATCTACATCCCCGAGCACGGCGCCATCATGCAGATCCGGGAGGACATCAAGGGCCTCCAGTGGACGATCCGGGAAGGCCTCTTCGCCGACCTCTGGCGAATCATCACCGACGACGACCGGGCGCAGCGGTCGACGGCCGAGGAGGTCCGGGCGAAGCGGGAGGAACGACTCCTCCAGCTCGGCCCCGTCGTCCAGGCCGTCGAGACGGAGTACCTGTCCCGGGTCATCGACCGCGTCTACGAGCTCGCCGACCGAGCGGGTTACCTGCCTCCCCCGCCAGCAGAGTTGAACGGCGTGTCGCTCAAGGTCGAGTTCCTGTCGATCATGGCCGAGGCGCAGAAGGCCCAGCAGATCCCCGCCCTCGAGCGGTCGTCCGCGTACATCCTATCGCTCGCGCAGCTCGACCCGACGGCGCTCGACTCGGTCAACGCGGACAAGTTCGCCGACCGCTACGTGGACATCGCTGGCCTCCCGCCCGACCTCATGCGGACGCCGGAGGAGCGCGAAGCGCTTCGACAGGGGCGCGCCCAGCAGGCAGCAGCGGCCCAGCAGGCGCAAGCGCTCCAGGTGGGCGCCGGCGCGGCCAAGGACCTGTCCGGCGCGAGCCTCGAGAACGACAACGCCCTCTCTCGGCTGCTCGGCTCACTCGGACCCGCGGCGGCGTCTCAGGGCGCCCCGGTGGACGCCTCCGGGATGTCCCTCTTCACGCCTGGGGGTAGCGCGGCATGAGCGGCCCCCGCGTTGGCTTGACGGCGGACGCCCGGTTCCAGGGCGGCAGGGAGCGCGACCGGAAAGACGCGCTGCGCGAGCTGCGCCGCGACGTGACGGAGCTGCTCACGTTCCCCCAGTTCCGCCGGTACATGAACCACGTCTGCCGCGGCCGGCTCGGGCACGGCTCGCTGCTCTGGCGGTCGAACGTCGCGGACATGGCGCGCGCCGTGACGATGTCCGACGCCGGCGGCGAGCTGCTCAAGGAGCTGCGCGAGATCGACCCCCAAGGATTCCGGCTCCTGTTGCAGGAGCACGAGAAGCGCGTCGCCGAGGAGCTCTCGGCGCTCGCCCAGACCGAGGAGCAGGAACATGACGACTGAGACGACGCCCGGCGAAGGGACCACCACGCCGGCCATCGCCGGGGCAACGCCGGAGACGGCGGCAATCCCGGCAACACCCGAAGTCACCCCGGCACCCGCCGGAAAGCAGGAAGCGGCGCCACCGAAGGCGGACCCGGGCACGAAGCCCGGCTCGCTGCTCGGCGACGCCGTGAAGACCGACGGCCAGCCCGAGAAGACTCCCGGCACGACCGAGGAGCCGTTCGAGATCAAGCTGCCCGAGGGGGTCACCGACGCCGACAAGCCGATGTTCGATTCGTTCACGACGACCGCGAAGGAGCTCGGGCTCAAGGGCGAGCAGGCCCAGAAGCTCGTCGACTTCTACGCGGGCGTGATGGGCGAGAGGAACAAGGCCGCGGCGGCGGACTGGGAGAAGCGCCAGGCGGAGGACCGCAAGGCGCTCGAGACCAGCCCGTCCATCGGAGGAGCGAAGCTCGAGGCGACGCGCCAGGACGTTCGGAAGGCGGTCCTGCACCTGGACCGGACCTTCGATGGCCTGGGAACCCGGGCGGTGAAGCAGCTCGAAACGCGGTACGCGGCCGGCAACGACCCCGTCATCGCGGAGCTCTTCGCCCGCATCGGAAGCGCGCTCGCCGAGGACTCCATCGGAGGCAAGACGGCCGGGGAGAAGACCCCGACGACCGAAGAAGAGCGGATGGCGAAGCGCTATCCGTCCCACGCGAAACTTTCACGCGGCGCCTAGCGCCACGGGAGAACGGAAATGGCCGAAACGAATCGCCTCAACTTCCTGGACTTCGCGAAGTCCAAGGATCCGAACGGTGTCCAGGCTCAGGTCTTCGAGCTCATGGCCCAGTACAACCCCGTCATGCAGGACGCTCCTGCATTCCCGTCGAACGCTCCGATGGGCAACCGCACGACCTACCGGCGCAGCCTGCCCTCGGTCGGCACCGCCAAGATCAACAAGGGCGTGACCCGGTCGAAGAGCCAGACCGACCAGCGCATCGACGCGATCGGCTACTTCGCCGGCCGCTCCGAGATCGATTCCCGCCTCATGAAGATCGAGGGGTCGGGCGCCTTCCAGTCGAAGCGCGCCGCTGAGGACCGCTCCTTCGAGGAGGCCCTCTCCCAGCTCGTCTGCAACACGATCTTCTACGGCGACACCAAGACCGACGAAGCCAGCTTCGACGGCCTGGCGCCGCGCATGGATGACCTCAACCCCGGCACCTCCATCACGGGCAGCCAGGTCTGGAGCCAGGGCTCGCCCGGCTCGACGGACACCGCCTCGATCTACGTGATCGATTGGGGCGCGGACGCCTGCCATCTCATCTACCCGCCGGAGAGCGTCGGTGGCCTCGATGTGCAGGACAAGGGCGAGGTCTCGGTCGACGACGTCGACGGAAACCCGATGTTCGCCTACGTCAGCGCCTACGACTGGTTCGTCGGCCTGGCCGTGAAGGATCCCCGCCACATCGCCCGCCTCTGCAACATCGACGTCTCCGACTCGAAGGTCGCCGCTCCGACGCAGGCTGGTGGCGCGCTCATCAACAGCCTCGAGGAGATCATGGCGTACATGCCGGATCCCGGCCCGGCGCAGCGCGTCCTGTACTGCCCGACGGCGCTCTACTCGTCCTTCATGAAGCAGGCCCGGTCGTTCAGCAACCAGGCCCTCTCCATCCAGGACTACCTCGGGCGGAAGACTCCGCACTTCTACGAGTACCCCCTCCGCAAGGTCGACCAGCTCTCCGTCACCGAGAGCACCGTCTCCTAACGGGGACCGAAAGGAACGAGCCATGATTCTCGACTACGACAACGAGTTCACCGCTGCCGGCGGGACCGTCATCACCAACCAGAACGGCGCCATCGGCGCGAAGACGTTCGCCTCCGCCAACGCGAAGGACTGGGGCGCGGGCGAGGCGGTCATCCCGTACCTCCGGGTGACGAGCACCGCCACCATCAACAAGTGTACGTCGCTCCAGGTGGACATCATCGCCGCGGACGACGCTTCGGCGACGAACCCGATCGTCCTCTCCACGAAGACCATCGCCCAGGCGTCGCTCACCGCGAACAGCGTCCACTCGCTGCCGGCGCTGCTCCCGGGGACGAACAAGAAGGTGCTCCTCGCCAAGCTCACCGTCGCCGGCACGGCCGCGGACGGCGGCGGCAAGGTCATCGTCGGCCTCACCGGCGGCAATGACGCTCGCCCGCAGGACGGCGTCAACTACCTCTAGCCAGGAGTAACGAATGGCCGCTCGCTACCTCGTTCAGCGCCCACCGGGGGCACCCGTCCCTGGCGTCGGATTCGTCCGACCCGGGGAGATCTTCACGGCTCCCGAGGGCTACCTCCCGTCTCGCACGTTCGTCCCGGTCAACGAGGAGGCGCGTCTCGCCCTCGAGAAGATCGGCGTGAAGGCGGAGCTCTACGTTCCCGCCAACGAGGCGCCGCGGGTCGAGCAGGGGATGACGCTCGCGCAGCTCGGCGAGTTCCAGACCGCGCGGGCGGCCGGCAAGAAGGAGAGCCGCAAGCTGTAATCCGGGCCGGGGCGGCGGGCTCTAGGAGCTCGTCGCCCTGGTTCACTTCGAGGGGAAGAGCATGCCGAACAAGGTCGACATCGCGAACCGTGCCCTCTCCCGCGTCGGCGTGACCCGGCGCCTGTCCTCGCTCGTCGACGGCTCGCTCGAGGCGCAGGAAGCGTCCCTCTGGTACGACGCCACCCTCGAGAAGATGCTCCGTCGCACCCCCTGGCCCTTCGCCACGGTGCGCGCCACGCTCGCGGTCGCGTCCGGCATCACCCGTACCGACTGGGACTACGTCTACGTCGTCCCCGACGACTGCTGGTTCGTCCACTTCCCCGTCCTCGAAGGCATGCGCAACCCGCGAGCCGACGAGCGCCCTCCCTACCGCATCGAGGCCTGGGTCCTCGACGGGCAGCTCGTGGGCAAGATCCTCCTCACCGACCTGGAGACGGTCGAGCTCGTCTACACCTCGACGGCCGCCATCGACCCGAACACCTTCGACCCGGACTTCATCGACGCGCTCGTCTGGGGCATGGCCTCCGAGCTCGCGCGGTCGCTCCCGAAGGACTGGAGCATGTCCGCGAAGTGCGAGCAGCAGTACGAGCTCGCCTTCCGGCGCGCGGCGGCAGCGGCGGACAACGAGAGCCAGCCCGACCAGGACCCCATCTCCTCCTTCGAGGCCTCGAGGAGCTAGGTGCCCGAGTTCATCCAGAGCTCCTTCGCGGGTGGCGAGTTCTCCCCGACCCTCTGGGCGCGGCAGGAGCTCGAGCGCTACCCGACGGGGCTCCGCAAGGCACGGAACTTCGTAATCACCGAGCACGGGAGCGCCCGGAACCGGGCCGGCACCCACCTGGTCGCGAACACCGTGTCCGACGGTGCGGGCCGGATGATCCGGTTCGTCCTCGCCGACTCGAAGGCCTTC
>CAIQRS010000098.1 GCA_903874275.1 uncultured Anaeromyxobacter sp. | reverse complement strand
CGCCGCGCAGTGGATGCTGCAGAGCCCCACCGACTTGCCGTCGTCGTAGTCGATGACCATCCGGGAGGCGGCGAACTTCTCCCGGTCCATCCCGCAGTGGATGCACGAGGGCATGACCTTGGCATCGTTCGCGGACTGGGCAAACGCGGCGGAGGCGGAGAGGGCGAGGGCGGCGGCGAGGACGAGGCGAGTCACGAGGACCTCCGGAAGAAGGCGTGGATAGGAACGAGGGTACGCGTGTGGCGAGGCGCCTCCTGCGGCACGATGTCGCACGCCCTCTCAGTCCCAGCGCCAGACGACGCTCGCCGTGGCCGAGGGGCCCGAGTAGGCCCCGTCGGGCGTGTCGGTGCGCCGGAACGTGGCGCCCAGGTCCACCGAGAATCCGCCCCCGAGCCCCTGCTCGAACCCCAGGCCGATCCCCACGGTGGTGGCGGGCGCCCGGTAGGGTTCGAACGTGGTCACCTCGTAGAACGTGAGATCGCCGCGCTCGACGAAGCCGGCGACGGAGATCCAGGTGGAGCGGGCCAGGCGGAACTCCACGTCGGTGAAGATCCGGTCGAAGTTCGATCCGTAGACCGGGTCCCTCGCGGTCCGCAGGACGTGGACGTACCCGAGGCGCGTGGTCAGCCATCCGAGCGGGCGGTAGCGCAGGGAGATGCGCGCGGTGACGCTGGCGCCGCTGCGTGCGGGGTCGGTGTACCAGGCATAGGACGCCGTGCTCCCGAGCACGAGCGCGAGCGGACCGACGAGGTCGACGAGGAGGCTCGCGCTGGCGCCGGCGGCCGTGCGGTCGAGGTCGGAGAGCGTGGCGAATCGGGCGCCGTCGAGGGCGGCCCCCACGTAGAGGAACGCCGAGTCGGAGAGGTCGATGGCGGCGCCGCCGGTGGCCGTCAACGAGGCGACCGCGGACCCCAGCCCCTCCTCGCCCGGGGCCACGAGAAGGTTGGTGTCGTAGCCGCCCCCGGCGGCGACGGACCCCTCGAATCGGAGTCCGCCGTCGTCGGCGGCGAGGAGCGCCAGGGCGAGCATCAATGCGGGCATGCTGGGTCCCCGGTGGATGCGTGCTACTTGCCGCCGCGGTAGCCGCTGCCCGAGCCGCCGCCGTTGCCGCCGCCCGACCCGCTGCCCTTGCCGGCGCCGCCGCCGCTCATCGAGCGGCTGCGCTCGCGGGTCATGTCCTGGGAGGCCTGGTGCGAGGCGTCGCGGGTCTGCGTGCGGGTCTGGTCCTTCGCGGGGGTGGCGCCGTCGGCGTGGGTGGACGGGTCGCGGGTCTGCTGGCGGGTCTGGTCCTGGGCGATGGCGGGGACGGCGACGAGGAGTGCCGAGAGGGTCAGGAGGGTCTTCAGGGTCATTTTCGATCTCCGGGTTGGTGGGAACTTCCACCCCCTTCAACCGGAGGATCGCGCCGAGGGTGCGCCCTGTGGCATCGTGTCGCAGGTGAGTGCTCGCGACCCCGGCCGCACCCTTCCCGAGTCGCAGGGCTCTCAGGGGGTGAGATGCTCCCCGCCTGCCAGCGCATCGCCGACATGCTCTCCGACTTCCTCGACGAGGAACTCGGCCCACGCGAACAGTGGGAGGTGACGCTCCACCTGGAGGGATGCAGCGACTGCACTCGGTTCGCGGCCGAGCTGGCCGCGACCATCGGCGCGCTTCACGGCCTCCGGGGGACCGGCTTCAGTCGTGGCAGCCCGAAACCAGCCGCGACGACTTGGCGCAGCACTGCGCTGCCTTCTCGGGGGCGCAGCAGACCTTCTTCTTCGTGAGCATCTTCACGGCGTCCTCCTAGGCCTTCGCCTGCTTCTCGAGCTTGGTCTTCACGGCCTTCGCGGCGTCGCAGTCCGGGCACTTGGCCGAGGGCTTCGCCGCGTGGGTCTTGCAGGTGGCGAGGCAGTTCGAAAGGGACTGCAGCAGGATCTTGACCTCGGCCTTGGTCAGTTCGACCGTCATGGAGGACCTCCGCGCCACGAGAGAGTCCGATGATCGACCCCCGGGAGGCGGGTGTCCAGCGGAACCGGGCACCGAACCCTTTCCGGGGGGGCTGGCTCCCACCCCCGTCCGAGCCAGGAGCCTCCGTGTCCCCATCCCTCATCGCCGTCCTCGTCGTCGCCCTCGCAGGTGCGCTCCCGGCCGGAGCCCAGGCCCCCCCGGCTCCGGCTGCCCGCATGCCAGCGGTCCAGATGGTGACCGGGGAGCAGCTCAAGGCCTTCATCGACGCGAAGAGGAAGATGGTCGTCGTGGACACCCGGACGCCGGACGAGTTCGCCCAGGCCCGCATCGCCGGCTCGGTGAACATCCCAGCCGGCTTCGTTCGCGCCCTCTCCAACCGCCTGCCCAGGGACAAGGGGACGCTGCTCGTCTTCTACTGCCGCGGCACGGGGTGCACGCTCAGCGCGGAGGCGGCCAGCGAGGCCGCCGGGATGGGCCATGCCAACCTGGCCATCTACCAGGCTGGAATCCCCGACTGGCTGCTCAAGCGCTACCCGGTGGAAACCGGGATCCCGAAGGCCAAGTGACGGACGAGGCCTCGCCGTGAAGGTCCCCTGGTGGCTGCCCTTCGGCAGCGTCCCCGAGGTCCGTCCCGCCGACCTGGCCTCGGAGGTGTCGAACGGGGCGCCTCCCGTCCTGCTCGACGTGCGCTCACCGGCCGAGTTCGCCTCGGGCCACATCGCCGGGGCAGTCAACGTGCCGGTGACCTCGCTCTCGCGGATGCTCGATGCCCTCGCGATACCCGCCGACAGCCTCGTGGTCGCCATCTGCCTCTCCGCCCACCGCAGCCCGCCCGCGGTGCGCCTCCTGCGCCGAGCCGGCGTCGACGCCCGCCAGCTCGCGGGCGGCATGATCGCCTGGCGCCTGGCGGGACTTCCCGTCGTCCGCACCTGAAGGAGCACCATGTCCCGTACCGCACTCGTCGTCGGCGGAGGCTTCGCGGGGCTGGAGGCCGCCATCCACCTGCGCAAGGCTGGCCTGGACGTGATCCTCGTCTCCGACCGCCCCTACCTCTGGATCTACCCGACGTCGATCTGGGTCGTGACCGGGGAGCGGGAGTTCGAGGACGTGTGCCTCGACCTCGCCGACGTGGCCCGGCGCCACCAGTTCACGTTTCGTGAAGGCAGGGTCGAGTCCGTCTCCGCGGCGCGCCGCGCCGTCGTGGTGGACGGGGAGGAACTGGTGGCCGACCACCTGGTGCTCGCCATCGGGGGCACGCCGCTCAAGCCCAAGGGCGTGGAGCACACCTTCGGCCTGTCGGGAGAACCGGAGAACGCCTCGCGCCTGCACGATGCGCTCGAGGCGCTGGTGGCGCACGGGGGCGGCCGGATCGCCATGGGTTTCGGCGGCAACCCCAAGGACCCGTCGGCGGTCCGCGGAGGCCCGGTCTTCGAGGTGATGTTCAACGTGGTCCACATGCTCCGGAGGCGCGGGATCCGCGAGAAGTTCCAGCTGGCCTTCTTCGCGCCCATGCCGAGCCCGGGCGAGCGCATGGGCAAGAAGGCCGTCGCGGCCATCCAGAAGATGCTGGGCGAGATGGGCGTGGAGATGCGCTTCGGCAAGAAGATCGACGGCTTCCTGAAGGGCGGGACGGTGCTCTTCGAGGACGGGTCCTTGCTCCCCAGCGACCTCACGGTCTTCGTCCCGGCACAGGGCGGCCACCCGGCCTACGCCGCCAGCGACCTGCCGCGCAACGAGGCCGGATTCGTCCAGATCGATCCGGGCTGCGCGGTCCCGGGATTCCCCGGGGTCTGGGCGGTGGGGGACTCGGCGGCACTCGACGGCCCGCCCTGGCGGGCCAAGCAGGGGCACCTCGCCGAGGTCATGGCCCGGGTGGCGGCGACGAACATCGTGGCCGAGGTGTCGGGGCGGCCGGAGCGGGAGAGCTACCTGCCCCACGTCTCCATCACCTGCCTCATGGACATGGGCAACGGCGCCGCCTACGTGCACCGCGACGAGACGAAGGAGCAGATGATCCCGCTCCCGGTGGTGGGGCACTGGATGAAGAAGGGCTGGGGGGCCTACTTCAAGGCGTCCAAGCGCAAGCAGATCCCGAGGCTGCCGGGGATGTGACGGTCAGGCGGCGGCAGATCAAGCCCCGAGCCCGTAGTGCCGCGCGCCCAGGCCGTAGAGGGCCGGGACCGGGCGGCAGTCCGGGGCGATGGGCGTTCCGTGCTCGCGCCAGGCGATGGCGCCGCACCCGCCGCCGCACACCGGGCCGAGCGCGCAGCCGTCGCAGGCCGGGATGGAGAGGGTGCTCCGCCCCTGCCACCGGGCGATGGCCGCCTCGTCGCGCGACACCTCGGGGAAGAAGCTGCCCAGGCGGTGCTCGGGGTGGCCCACCGTGGCGGTGCAGCCGAAGACCCCGCCGTCGGGACCGAAGGCCCACTCCTTCTTGGCGGCCGGACAGGCGTCGAAGTTGGGGGCGGGGAGCTCGCCGGTGTCGGCAAGGTGTCCGATTCCGTGGAAGCGGGGCTGGTGGAAGCGGCGCAGCACCGGGTGGGCCTCGGAGAGCTCCACGTACCTCGCCCAGAGCTCGACCCGATCGAACAGCGCCCCCTTCTCCTGCCGGCTGGCGCAGCCGAAGAGCTCGTAGTTGCGCCCGATCTGGGTCTTGAAGCGCGACGACGGCAGGTCGAGCCAGCCGCGCCCAGCGGCGAACTCGGCCAGCTCGGGAAGGGCGGGGAGGTTCTCCCGGTCGGCCACCACGCGGAGGTTCACCGGGATCTTCGCCGCCACGAGGCCGTCGATCCCGGCCACGATCCGGTCGAACGTGCCCGCCCCACCGGCGTGGGGGCGCCGCCGGTCGTGCAGCGCCGCCGGGCCGTCGAGCGTGACCTGGACCTCCTTCACCGGTCCGGAGGAGAGGACGGGGAGGAAGGCCGGGAGGTCGTGGCCGTTCGTCACCACCGCCACCTCCATGCCGCGGGCCCGGGCGCCTTCCAGGTATCGCAGGATGCGGTCGTGGTGGGCCGGCGTGTCGCGGAGCGGCTCGCCCCCGAAGAGGGTGATGTACGGGCGGGGCGACTCGCCCGCGTGGTGGCTGTCCACGTAGGCGAAGAAGGCGTCGATGGCCTCCGGGGAAACCAACCCGGCCGCGGCCGGGTCGAAGAGTTCCTGGTAGCAGTAGGTGCAGGCCAGGTTGCAACCGAAACTCGGGACCACCACGAGCTGCGTGGGCGTCCTGGCCGCCTCGACCTGCCACTCCGCGCGGGCGGCGGCCACGAAGGCCCGGTCCTCCTCGTCGGAATCCACCACGAAGCCCGCCTCGCGCAGCGTGTCCACCGGGAGGTCGGCGGGGAGGGTGGTTCCGGAGGCGAGCCCCTCCAGCGCACGCGCGCTCTCGGGCTCGAGCAGGGCGGCCTGGCCGGTGAGGGGCTGGACGAGCAGCACCTGGTCGCGCCCGGGGACCGGGGCGAGGATGGCGTGGCGGGAAAGCCTCAAGGGAGCTCCGGTTCCGGGCGGCGCCCGGTGACGGTGATGCTGCGGACGAGGACCTCGCCCTTCGCGTAGGGCTCGGTGCGGCGCACGACGTCGAGGTCGCGCAGCCCTGCGGAGGCGATGGCGGCCAGGTAGTCTGCCTCGGGAATCGACCCGCCGTAGCAGGCGGCCCACGCGGCGGGGTCGCTCCGCACCGACGCGGGAAGGTGCTCCTCCGACACGACGTCGGAGACGGCGAAACGCCCGCCGGGGCGGAGCAGCCGGTGGACCTCCCGGTAGACCGCCGCCTTGTCGGGGGCATGGTTGATGGCGCAGTTCGAGACCACCACGTCGGCGCAGCGGTCGGGCAGCGCCACCGCGGAGAGATCGCTCTTCACCACCCGTGCGTTGGGGAGCCCCGCCAGGGCCTCGGCGGCCGCCGCCAGCATGCGCTCGTTGCCGTCCACGCCGGTGGCGGACCCGCCCGGGCCCACCCGCTCCGCGGCACGGGCCACGTCGCCTCCCCGGCCGCAGCCGAGGTCCACCACGTCCTCGCCCTGGCGCGGCGCGGCCACGTCGAGGGCCCGGCCGCAGGAGAGGGACTCCTTCGAGGTGGAGAGCGCTCCGTAGCGCACCGCGGTGGCGCGGGCGATGGGCTCAGCGAGCTTCGGATCCGGGCTCATCGACGGTGAACTCCCAGGCGCACCAGAGGTCACCGCCGTGGGGATCGGGGGGGCAGGCGATGCAGCGGGTCCGGATCCTCGGGTCGACGGCGCGGGCGAACTCCGAGTACTCCACGATGCCCACCGACTTGCAAGGGAAGTCGGGAAGCCCCTTGCGCTGCCGGGCCGACTGCACGCGGCAGTCGCGCATCACGAAGACGGCGCGCGTGGCGGAGGCCTCGGTGACCTCCTGCACGTTGAGCCGCGCGGCGGCGTCGAAGGGCTCGCTCATCACGCGGCCTGCCGGTGGTCCTTCACGAACTTCTGCACGGCCAGCGCCGCGATGGTGCCGTCGGCGACCGCGGTGGTGATCTGGCGGAAGCGCTTCGAGCGGATGTCGCCGGCCACGTAGACGCCGGGCACGTCGGTGGACATGTCCTCGCCGGTCTCCACGTAGCCCCACTGGTTCATCTTCACGAGCCCCTTCACGAGGTCGGTGCGG
>CAIQRS010000097.1 GCA_903874275.1 uncultured Anaeromyxobacter sp. | reverse complement strand
TCCGACTCCGACTCCGACTCCGACTCCGACTCCGACTCCGACTCCGACTCCGACTCCGACTCCGACTCCGACTCCGACTCCGACTCCGACTCCGACTCCGACTCCGACTCCGACTCCGACTCGGTGGCCGTGGCCCGGCTCCTTTCGGGTGGGGTTGCCTCGGTGGCGCACGCCCCGCGCCAGCCCGCGGTCGTTCGAGGGTGGATCCCGCGTCGGGCTGTCACGGGTCCTGCGCCGGATGGGGCAAACCCCACCCGAAAGGAGTCGCGCATGACGTTTCACGCGTTCGAGGTCGCGCTCGAGATGGCCCGGTCGCTCGAGGGGCCGCTTGCGAATCTGGACCGGCGAGACCCGGACCTCGCGAGACAGCTCCGCCGCGCCGCAGCGTCCGTTCCGCTGAACGTGAGCGAGGGCAGCCGGCGCAAAGGGAAGGACCGCCTCCACCTGTTTCGCGTCGCCGCGGGAAGCGCGGACGAGGTGGTCGCCTGCCTGCGCGTGGCGGAGGCGTTCGGGTACCTGGGAGCTGACGCCACCGCGAGGACGCTGGGCTTCTGCGACCGCGTGCTCGCCATGCTCTGGCGGCTGACCCATTGACGCTTGCGCCTACAGCTCCGTCTCGCCCTCGAAGACCTTCTCCGCCGGCCCCTTCATGCGCACGGCGAGATCGGGGCCGACCGTGATCTCGAGCGCACCTCCGGGGAGGCGCACCGTCACCGGGCCGGAGCCGTCGAGACGCCCCTCGTGCAGCGCGGCCACCGCCGCGGCGCAGGCGCCCGTGCCGCAGGCCTCGGTGAGGCCGGCGCCCCGCTCCCAGACCACGAGGTCCACGGAGGACCCTGCGGCGCGGCCGAACCCCACGTTCACGCCACCCGGCACCAGCGCCTCGATGGCGGGACCCAGGACGCCGGCACGGGCCGCGTCGGGGCCGTCCAGGATCACGGCGTGTGGGTTTCCCATGGACACGCGGAGCGTGCGCACCCGCTCGACGCCGACCACGAACTCCTGGGTGCCCTCGATGCGGGCGCGCCCCATCTCCACGGTGACCGAGTCCACACCGGCCGGACCGCGGTGGACGGTGCAGGTGCGCGGTCCGGAATCGGTCTCGACGACGATCTCGCCGTCGAGCGCGCGGGTCTCGGCCAGGTGGCGCGCGACGCAGCGGATCCCGTTGCCGCACATGGCGGCCACCGAGCCGTCCGGGTTGAAGATGTGCATGCGGGCGGCGCCACCGTCGCGGGCCGGCAGGACCCCGAGCACGCCGTCGGCGCCGATGCCGCGGTGCCGGTCGCAGATGGCCACCGCCCGTGCGGGCGCCATGGGCGCCCCGCCCTCGACCACGACGAAGTCGTTCCCGAGGCCGTGGTATTTCCAGAAGTGGAGGGCCACGGTGGGAATCCTAGCCGATCGGCTCAGGCGCAGAAACGGGCGATGGCCCGTCCGTAGATCTCGGCGGCCTGGTGCAGCTCGGGCAGCGGGACGAACTCGCCGGTGCGGTGGGCGACCCGGATGTCGCCCGGGCCGAAGACGCAGGCCTCCGCGCCCAGGTGGATGAGCTCGGGGAGCTCGGTCCCGAAGGGGATGGCGGTGCTGCCGTTCCCGCTCTCTCCCTCGAGGAAGCGAACCACCTCGGCGTCGGGGGAGGTCACGCCGGCCGGATCGACCCGCAGCGGCGTGCGGGCGATCTGGAGCTTGCCGCCGCCCGCCTCCTCGAGCGCGCGCGCGGCCGCGTCCACCATCTCGAGCGCCTTCTCGGGCGGCTGGGCCGGCAGGGGCCGCCACTCCAGCGTGAAGAAGCACTCCCCGGCCAGCACGTTGCGGGCCTTGCCGCCGCGGATGATCCCCACGTTGAACGTGGTGTGCGGCGGCGAGAAGACCGGGTCGGTGTGCTCGACGGCGAGCCGGGCCTGGATGCGCTCGATCTCGGTGACGAGCCGCACCGCCGCGTGGATGGCCGAGGCCCCCACGTCGGGGAAGGCGCTGTGTCCCTCGACCCCGGTGACGGTCACGTCCACCGCGCAGTAGCCCTTGTGGGCGCGCACCGGGACGAGCCGGGTGGGCTCGCCGATGATGGCCTTGGCCGGGCGGATCCGCCCCTCGTGGGCGAGCGCCTTGGCGCCCTGGCACCCCACCTCCTCGTCGGCGGTGAAGAGGAGCCAGAGCGGGGCGCGGGCCGGACGCACGCGGGACGCAGCCGAGAGCATGGCCGCGATGGAACCCTTGGTGTCGGCCGAGCCGCGCCCGAAGAGCTTTCCGTCGCGCACCGTGCCGGAGAGGGCCTCGCCCCAGTCGGGGTCGAACGGGACGCAGTCGGTGTGGCCGACCAGCGCCAGCCCCCCCGGCTCGTCGGGGCCGAGCCGGCCGATGAGGTTCCCCTTCTCGACGCCGGCCGCATCGAGCCAGGTCATCCGGCGGGTCTCGAAGCCCAGGCGCCGGGCGCGGGGCTCGAGCCAGTCGAGGACCGGGAGGTTGGTCAGCGACGAGGTCGAGTCGATGGCGACGAGTTGCTGCAGCGTGTCCACGATGTCCATCTCATCCTCCCCACAGCTTCTTCATGGTTCGCTCGAAGTCCGACACCACCTCGGACGCTGCGGGGCGCCCGGCCGGCGGGGCGCCCTCGACGAGCACCGGCTCCCCGGCCACCACGACGTCCTTCACGGCCGTGCGGGCCGCGGAGAAGAGCACGGCCGGCAGGAGGTCCTGCGCGGAGGCCCCGGCGATCGAGGGGTCCCGGAGGTCGAGGGCCACGAAGTCGGCCGGCTCACCGGGAGCCAGCGTCCCGCCCGGCAGGGCGAGCGAGCGCATCCCCCCCGCCGAGGCGAATCCGTACAGCCGGGCGGCGAGCGCGTCGATCCGGCCCGCTCCGCCTGCGGCCGCGAGCAACCCTCGCTCCCTTCGCACCAGCCGCAGGTTGCCCTCCAGCGCGCGGGCCTCCTCCAGGAGATCCACCTGGACGAACGAGTCGATGCCCAGAGCGATCCCGGCGCCGGCCCGCAGCAACCCGTCGGCGGGGACCACCCCGTCGCCCAGGTCGCGCTCGGTGGTGGGGCAGGCGCAGACCGTGGTCCCGCTCCGTCCCAGGGCGTCCACGTCGGACGGCGCGAGGTGGATGGCGTGGACGACGGTGGTTCCGGGGCCGAGCACGAAGAGCCCCTTGAGCAGCTCCACCGGGGTGAGACCGTGCTCGGCGCGGCACTGATCCACCTCGCCCGGCTGCTCGGCGACGTGGACGTGGAGCGGCCAGCCGCGGAGGCGGGCCTCCGCGGCCAGGGTCCCGATCCACTCCGCCGGGCAAGCCCGGACGCTGTGGGGGGCCAGGCCAACGGTGACGGCCGGGTCACGTTCGGTGATGCGGGCCAGCCGGAGCGCGCTCTCCAGGACCTCCTCTGGCGACCCGTCCACGAAGCGGAGCTGCTCCGGCGCGGCGGCGATCCCCGCCCCTCCGCGGGCGTAGCCGGTGCGCAGGAGGGCGATGCGCAACCCCACCTCCCGGGCCGCCCGGATCACCTCGCGGGCCAGCAGCTCGGGGTCCTCGTAGCGACGCCCGGCCGGGTCTCGTGACAGGTAGTGAAACTCACCCACCGCGGTGATCCCGGCGCACGCCGCCTCGTGGAAGGCCATGCGGGCCACCGCGTACACGTCCTCCGGGTCGAGCCGGACGGCGGCGCGGTACATGGCCTCGCGCCACGACCAGAAGTCGCTCCGGCCGGCGTGCCGGACCTGGGTGCGGCCGCGGATGGCCCGCTGGAAGGAGTGGCCGTGGGCCGAGACCAGGCCGGGGAGGAGCGCCTTCCCGGCCAGGCGCACCGGCGCGAAGCCAGGGGCGGGCTCCCCCACCGCGACCACTGTGCCGCCAGACACCGACAGGGCAGCCCCCTCGTGCACCCTTCCTCCGGCGACGAGGAGATCGGGAAGGTAGGCGCGGGGTGGCGTCGGCATGGCGGGCAACCTACCCCGGGAGGACCACCGCGGCTGCGTCGAGCTCCAGATCCACCTTGCCGAGCGCCTCCTCGACCAGCTCCCGGTGCAGGAGCACCGTGACGAGCGCCCGCTCCACGGACTGGCGGGAAGCCCCGCCCTGCAGCGCGGCCGCGACCAGCCGCTCCTCCTCGGCCTCGGCGTGGGCGGCCAGCTTCTTCACCGCGCGTGCGACGCGGCGGGCCAGCTCGGCGCGCGCGCCCTTCTCCGCCGCCTCCGCGGCCGGCCCGAGGACGTCGCCCGGCGGGGGCGCACCCTTGGCGTCGCGGGCCCGGTCGATCGCCTCCTCGAGCCGCGCGGCGCCGCCGTCGACGACGGCGTGGGCGGGGCCCATGTCCACGAGCACCGACAGCGCCGACTCGTCGAGGTAGCGCGAGGCCTGCCGGGAGGGAACCCGCGCTCCCGGCGCCAGGTCGGCAGGCGACGGCCAGCGCAGCTTCCAGCGCAGGTAGAGGCCGCCGCTGCGGGGGGCGGCGCGGGATTGTAAGAAAGCCGTGCGCCCCGCCTCGCCGTCGCGGGCCAGCTCGAGCAGCGCCTCGGCGAGCCGGTGGCCGGTGGCGAACCACTCCAGCTCCTCGCGGACCACCGCGGTCTCGCGCCAGAAGCTGCCCAGCAGGGTGCGCTCCTCGGCCGGCATCTCCATGCCGGGGAGGGCCTCGATGCGCATGCTGGAACCGAAGGTGAAGGCGGCCTCGAAGGGGTGGACGTTCTCGTCGGTGTCCACGTCCATGCCCACGCGACGACCGGCCTCGACGACCAGTTCCTCCAGCTCCTCCTCCAGCCAGCGGGAGAGGGTCGAGAGCGAGGCGCCGATGTCCTCCCCTTCCTCCGGGGGATCCTCGCCCATCCGCTCGAAGGCGGCGGAGACCAGCGCGGTCAGCTCCGGGATCGAGGCCGAGCGCACGTCGAGCAGCGGGTCGTACCCCTCGTGCTGGGCGCGCCGCCCCTCGGCGACGCGGGCGGCGATGCCGCGCCGGAAGGCCTGCCGCGCCTTCTCGGTGCGACGGGCCCGCAGCGCCTCGAGCTCCTCCGGCACCGAGGCCAGCACCGTGTCGAGACCGCCCACCGGCTCGTCGAAGATGCCGATCTCCTTCTCGTAGAGGTCGGCCAGGAAGGACTCCTCCCCGGGCTCGGGCAGGACGTGGATCTCCACCGGGCGTGACTGCCCCAGCCGGTCGAGCCGGCCGATGCGCTGCTCCAGCGTGAGCGGGGAGTCGGGGAGGTCGAGGCAGATGAGGTGCGAGGCGAACTGGAAGTTGCGACCCTCGCCACCCGACTCGCCGGAGAGGAGCAGCATGGGCCCCTCCCGGTCGCGGAAGCGGGCCACCAGCCGGTCGCGGGCCTCCAGGCTGGGTGCGTCGTCGTAGAGGAGGGCCTCGAGCTTCTCGGCCGAGGCGATGCGGGCCTGCAACTCGCGAAGCCGTTCCAGGTCGCCGCCGAAGACCAGGACCTTCTCCCCCTCGCGGGCCAGCCGGCCGCAGAGCGCCGCCGCGGCCTCGATCTTGCCGCCCTCCGGCACGTCCTGGCGACGCAGCACACGACTGGTGAAGGCTCCCACCTTGACGCGCCGGTTGCGGACGAGGCGCGAGGAGAGGCCGTAGCGGCTGGCCAGGTGCTCGAGGACCGCGGAGCGCGCCGGCCCCTTCTTCTTCCCGGCCGGGGCGGCGAAGGCCTCGTCGTCGGGGGAGAGCTTGCGGAGCAGGACGAGCGCGTCCTCGACCTTGCCGCCGGCGAGCAGGTCGCGGGCCACCGCGGCGTAGGCCTCGTGCGACTCGAGCCGGGCCAGGAAGTCCTCGAGCGTGGTGGTGGGCACGGTCTCGACGAGGGAGAGCAGGCGGAAGTACTCGCGCGGATCGAGCCGGACCGGCGTGGCGGTGAGGAGGAGCAGTCCGAAGGAGGCGCGGGCCAGCGGGGCCACCGCCTCGAAGAGCCGATCGTCGGCCAGGTGATGGGCCTCGTCCACGACGACCAGGTCGAAGGCCAGCGCGGCGGCCGCCGCGGCGACGGCCGGGTCGGAGGCCAGCTGCTCCTGGGAGAGGATGGCGAGCTTCGACTGCGCGAGCGCCGCCTCCGGGCCGCCCAGCGCGACGATGCGGTCGGGGGAGAGCAGCGTGAAGAGCGCGTTGAACTTGTGAAAGAGCTCGGCCATCCACTGGAAGGCCAGGTGCTCGGGCACGACGACCAGCACCCGCTCGGCCAGCCCGAGCTGGCGCAGGCCGGCGAAGACCAGGCCGGCCTCGATGGTCTTGCCGAGCCCGACCTCGTCGGCCAGCACGAAGCGCGGACTCCGGTCGGCGAGGATGCGGCCGGCGGCGCCGACCTGGTGGGGGAGGACGTGGACGCGGGAGGAGAGGAGCGCGCCCAGGCTGTCGGCGCGGCGCATGGCCTCGAGCCGGACCACCCGGGTTCGCAGCGCGAAGGCGCTGGCCGGTCCGGCGTCGCCCGAGGTGAGCCGGTCGAGGAGGCCGCCGGCCGGCTGATCGAGCGGGGTCTCGTCGGGGACCGCGATGAGGGCCCGGTCGCGCCCGGAGACGACGGTCACGCCCTCGCGCCCGGCGAAGCGGACGGCGAGGCGGCGGGCGTCCTCGCCCACCTCCAGCACGATGCCCACGCCCCACGCGGGCTGGGCCCGGTGGACGAGCTTCTGCCCCTTCTTCCAGCTCATTCCAGCGGTCCTCTACCCCTTCGTCCGGCGCGAAACCATTCATTTAATCCCGAAAAGGGCCGGGCGCTTGGGTCGTCCGCCGATCATTGACACCGGAACCTCGCCAAGCTAGAACCCCGACCGCTCCACCGCCTCGGGGGCGGATAGCTCAGGGGTAGAGCGTCGCCCTTACAAGGCGAGGGTCGCAGGTTCGAAACCTGCTCCGCCCAAGCTTCGCTGATTTGGGGAGTTAGTTAAGTCGGTTATAACGCCGGCCTGTCACGCCGGAGGCCACGGGTTCGAGTCCCGTACTCCCCGCCACACATGAGGCCGGAATCTCTCGGGAAACCGAAGGGGTTCCGGCCTCTCCTCTTGGCGCGGCCTCGGCTCCCGACACCTCGATGACGGGCGCGATAGTCGGCACAGGCAGACCGAAGGAGAGTCGGTCCATGTCGCTCTCCCGTTGGTTCGGCGCAAGGTGACCGTAAACCTCGGTGACGTCCCCCCAGATCCTGGACGGTTTCAGACTTCAGGAAACTTCACTGATCGTCTGAGCCTCGGTCCTGATCTGGTTAGCGAACTCGACCGTGCCGAAGAAGAGCGGCATCCGCGCCGCCGACACCGGGCTCGTCCCCAGAGTGGCCACCGCGCAGGTGGAGGCCGGAACCACCTCGACCACATTGATCCGCAGGGCGTCGTCGACGATCACCATGCTGGGCAGATGGATTCGGTAACCGCCGCTCCCGTGGGCTCCGCTCGCAGCGATGGCGACGAACTCCCGGGTGAAGTCCACGCTGGGCATTGCGGGAACCGGCGTCTGGTGCGCCCAGATCCTGGCCCATTCGGCCTCCCACCCACCCTGGGACGTGACGACCAACCGACGAGCGGTGTCGCACCCGTTGCATTCCGTGAGCGAGGCGCCGGACCCAGGATTCACCTGGATCTGCGTCACGTCGACCGGGGTACCGGGCACGAGAGGCGACCGCGTCAATGAGTCGGCGTCCCGGCTCGAGCCGCATCCAACGGCGGCTACCGCAGCCGCGATGACCAGGATCAGGTGAAGACGGGTCAATCAAAGGCGTTTCGACGGTGGGCGACGTCGCCCTCGATCTTCAGGACGCACGGCGCATTCGTTCGTGACAAGAATCGTTAGGTCTGGCTGACAGGCGGCGACACCTACTCGTCAGCGGTTCTCCGCCCGCGCGTCGAACTATCCCTGGTCGTCGATCCAGGTGAGCAGCACCCGCGCTACCGACCGCCTGGTTCGGGGAGAACGCGGCTCCATCGCTGCGCGCCGCCATGAGCCTTCCGTCTGATCAGGACTCCGTCACAAACAGGGCCCTCGAGCGTCCCGCAAGGGAAGGCCTTACACGACTATCCGTCCTACGCCCCACATGGGTTGCAATGGTTCGTCCGCCACGTAGTGTGCACTGACATGGATCGATCCTCAATTCTCGCCTTCTTCGTGGTCTGTGCCCTTCCCGCCGCCGCCGCGGCAGAAATCGTCGCGTGCCCCGACCCGGATGCTCCGGCCTGGCTTGAAGTGGCGAGTCCACATTTCCTCGTGCGGACCGATGCGGGAGCAGGCGTGGCGAAGGATGCCGCGCTCCATCTCGAACGGCTTCGAGTCGCCACCGTGAAGTCGGCCTTCGGCGGCAAGCTCGAGGCGCCCGGCGTCACCGAGGTCGTGCTCCTCCGCGACGACGAGGAGATGACCGACCTTACGGGCCGCAAGGAGTCGGACGAGATGCTCGGCGGGTTCTTCCAGGTCTACCTGGGAAGGAGCCGCATCGTCGCGACGCGCAAGTTCCTCCCGTTCTCCCCGTCGCTCCACACGCTGCAGCACGAGATGGCCCACCAGCTCACCGCCCACGCCTTCCCGCGCCAGCCTCGCTGGTTCGCCGAGGGGATGGCCGAGTTCCTCGCCGCGGTGGAGGTGAACGAGGCCGGGGACAAGCCCGTGGCCGTGCTCGGGAAGCCCCCGCCGCCCTGGCAGTGGAAGGAGAAGGTCTCCGCGAGCGAGGTCCTCTCCTGGGCCTGCACGGGCTCGCGCGAGGTCCCTTGCTACCAGTCGGCGTGGTGGCTCGTGCACTACCTCATGAACAACCGGGCGGACGCCTTCGCCGACTTCCAGCGGCGCCTCGCACGGGCCGAGGACCCGGCCGCGGCCTGGAAGGGTTCGTTCCCGGATCTCGACCCGTCCAGCGCCAAGGCGATGGACGCGTTCGACACGGTGCTGCGCGACTACAGCCGATCGGGGCGCTACGGGGTGGCGAAGGTCCCGTTCGACGAGCCGAAGATCACCGTTACCTCTCGGCCTATGGCCTGCGCCGAGGTGCGCGCCATGTATGCCGAGATGGTGATGAACCCCTTCCAGGTGGATCCCGCCGAGGGGCCCCGGCGCGCCGCGACCGAGAAGGCGGCGTCGCTGAAGATCGACCCCTCCGGCCTCGCCGCCTGGCGCCTCCTCGCGCTCGATGCCGCCTCCCCCGAGACCTTTGCCATCGCCGCGAGGGCCGTGAAGGCGAACCCAGGGGACTTGCGCGGCTGGTACCTCGTGCTCGCGTCGGCGGGCGAGGCGCCCGCGAACCAGGCGCTCCGGAAGGAGGCCATCGAGAAGCTCGCCGCCTCTCCGCCCGACGACGTCATGGTCCTGCACGAGCTCACCTGGGCGCTTCTCGGGCAGGGGGAGGACGGGCGAGCCGTGGCCGTCGCCGCTCGCGCCGTGAAGCTCGCCCCCTGGGAGCCGTCGGTGATCGACGCCTGGGCCGTCGTTCAGGCGAGCCTGGGGCAGTGCAAGGAGTCGCTCGCTGCCATCCGGCGCGCCGTCGATCTGGTCACGGACGAGCGGGGTGGCGCCAAGGGCGCGTTCGAGGAGCGGCAGCGGGTGATCGAGAAGCAATGCGCGCCGGCGGCTTCCACGCCGAAGGCGGATGGTTGAGCGATGCGACGCCTCGTCACTGTTCTCGCTCTCCTTCTACCGGCGATTGCATCCGCTGGCTCGCCAAGCCCACTCGAGCTGCTGAAGGAATCGCAGATCCGTGGGCGCCTCGTGGAATACAAGGGCTTCTTCGCGGAAGGGGCCACTGGATTGCGGATCGTCGCGTACGAGCTCCCCGGACTCCCGCGGGCGACGCTCGGCGTCTCGTTCCGCGCCGGATCCACCGACGACCCACCGGGCAAGGAGGGCATGGCCCACCTCGTCGAGCACCTGTCTTTCCGCGCCCGCCCGGGCGGGGGCGCTCGCATCTGGGACCGGCTGGAGGGAACCGGCTTTGTCTTCGACGCCGACACCACCCATGACCAGACCGTCTACTTTGAGACGGGGAAGCTCCGGCAACTGAAGCAGACCATCGCCATCGAGGCCGGGCGGCTCGCCGACCCGATCGCCGGGATCTCCGAGAAGGAGTTTCTGGTGGAACGGGACGTGGTGATCTCGGAGATCCGGGAGGGCCGGGACCACGACCCGGTCGCGCTCCAGGTGGAGTGGCTGCTCGAGGTCGGGCTGGCGAAGGACCACCCGTACCGTCGCCCCGTCGGAGGCACGGAGGCCTCGATCCGGAGCATCACCCTCGCCGACGTGCGCGCATGGCTGCACGACAACTACTCCCCGGCGCACGCCATCGTGGTTGTGACCTCTGCGATGCCGGCCCGGGACGCCGCCGTGATGGTCGGCGACGGATTCGGGAAGCTCTTCGCGGGCGCCGGTCCCGAGGAGCCACGTCGCGCGCCGGTATCCCGGGAACCGCCCCGCATGCCGCACTGGCCCCCCGAAGGTCCGCTGGAACGCAGGGAAGGACCGGTCGAACGGCCCACGCTCTGGATGGGCTGGTTCGTCCCCGGGGAGTACTCGAAGCTGAGCCCGAGCGCGGTGGGCGCGACCGTGGCCATCGCGGAGTCGCTGGGCGGGAGCCCGGACCTCGTGCCGCTCGACGGTGCGACGCTCGTCCTCACGCGATTCACCCTCACCGACGCGTCGAAGGCCGAGGAGTTCCTGGCGAGCCGGAAGGAACGGCTCCGGACCCTCGCGATTGGCGGCGGCATCGTGGCCGAGTGGGCACGAAGCGCCCTGCTCGTCTCGAGCTACCTGGCCCTCGAGGACATGGGCGACGTCGCCGCGTTTGCGCAGCAGATCCGGATCTACGGCGCCCCCGACCGGCTGCGTACCTGGCGCCGCGAGGTGGGGTTCCAGATGGGGAGCCGCTTCCCCTCCTACCTGACGGACTTCCTCTACCCAGAGCGGACCTTCGCGCTCCTCGTCCTGCCCGACCGCAAGCCGGTGTCGGAGCGGGAGGGGTCTCCGGGTCGCGGGGGCGGCGAGATCCGCGTCGAGTCCGACGACGCCGCTTTCCTCCCCGCGATCGGCCTCACCGAGCTGGCGCAACCACCCGGCCTCGTGAATGCGGAGAAGCGGCGCCTCGACAGCGGCCTCACGGTCATCGCATCGCGCCGCGGCGCGTTCCCGGCCGCCGAGGTCCACCTCGTCTACCGGACCGACCCGGAGGGCACCGTGGCCTTCCCCGCGGGTGTCCGCGCTCTGGCGCTCGCCTCGCTCCGTGATTCGGGAGCCGGCTGGGCCCGGGGAGCGAGCGGCGGGATGCTGTTCTCCTCGTCGGGAATCGACTACTACGCTCGCGTCGAGCGAGGAACCTCCGACAACCTGCAACTCCTGCTGAAGACCCTTTCCCTGTGGGCCCGAAACCTCAAGCCGTCTGACGGATTCGAGGACCGGAAGGCGGCGGTCGCGAAGGGCGCCCGGCTGGCTCGCCATCGCCCCTCGGTCCGGGCGAGCGACGCGCTCGTCTCCGCGCTCTTCCCGGACCACCCAGCCGGTCAGGCCGTGACACCGGAGTCCCTCGACCGCGTCACCGAGGATCAGGTCAAGACCTGGCTCCGCCAGAATCTCCGGCCGGAGCGCGCCACGCTCATCGTGGTGAGCGACCGAGAGCCCGACGACAAGTTCTGGAAGGAAATGGAGGACCTGTTCGGCGACCTCTCTGCCAAGGGCGATCCGCAGCCGATGTTCCCGCTCGCGGCCTCTTCTTCGCCCAGGGAGCGAACGGTCATCATCGTGGATCAGCCGTCGGCGACCCAGCCGCTCCTGCGGGTTGGCGTCGCGCTGCCCCCAATTTCCACACGGGACGATGCTGCGCTGTCCGTCCTCGAGAAGACCCTGGCTTCGAGCCTGGAGCGACGCCTGCGCGTCGCGAGCGGGGCCACTTACTCCGCCTCCGTCGTTCGCATCGACCGCGGCAACTCGGCCGCGCTCGTTGCATCCACGGCCGTAGACGAGGCGGCATTGGTTCCGACGATGAAGGTCGTGCTCGACTCCTTCGCCGCAGCACCCCAAGTCGCCGCGGGAGACGTCGACACCCGGCGAGCGTCGTTCCGTGAGGCGAGGAGCTTGAGCTTGCGATTCGACGGCGTGGGGCGGTCGGCAACGGCCCTGCGGCGGCTGGTGCTGGAAGGTCGACCCGACGACTACTGGGAGACCTATCCGACGAGGCTCGTCTCTCTCGACTCCGCCCAACTGCAGGCGGCGGCGCGATCGCTCTCCATCGGGCGGGAGGTCGTGGTGGTCGTCGGGTCGGCGGCGCGGCTCCAACCCCTGCTGGCGAACGCCGGCTACAAGGTAGCGGTTTCGCGCGAGCCACCACCTGAGCCGGTGGAGGATGCGGCGAAGAAGAAGGACGAGGCAGTCGGAGAGGACCCGACACCGTTCACGGGGCTGTGATCTTCCAGGCCGACAAGGAGCGAGACTGGTGTCCCTGAGAGAGGCACGAGGCGAATCATCTTTGGTTCTGCCGAGTGTGTGGGCAGGACCGCCGTCATCGTCTCGTCTGCGATGCTGACGCTAGCGTTGTTGGTAGCCGGCGCAGTCACAACGTATCTCCTCCGGGGTTGACCGATTCCAGTCACACATCCCGGACTCGTCCGTCCCAGTCAATGGGGAAGGGTACCTGCTGGCGGTACACAGGCACCAGGCCTCGAACGTATAGATCACCTTGGAGGGCAATCGACATGCCTCGTAAACTGGAACGCACCTCTCTCCTGGCCGTGGCCGCGTTGCTTCCTGTTCTGCTCCTCGCGGCCTGTGCTTCGAGATCCCCGGTGGCACCTACCATCCAGGTCCAGCCGGCCGATCAGGCGGTGTCGCCCGGCCAGGCGGCGACCTTCTCCGTCCAGGCCGACGACGGTGGGGCGAACGCCTCGTACCAGTGGACCTGGAACGGATGGACCATCGAGGGAGCGACCGGTTCCTCCTTCACGACTCGACCCGCGGAGACCGTCGACGACACGTCGACCTTCGCGGTGACCATCATGAACAGCGCCGGTTCGGTGACCACCCGGGAGGCGACGCTCACCGTGAGCCCGGTGCCACGGGCACCTCGGCGGGGCGATCTTCGATTCAAGGGAGTCGGTACGGTGCCGTTCCGGGAGGCGCGCGTGCAGTCGAACATCACGTGCAGCAGCCTGGCCACGAACGCAGGACTGGGAGGCACCCCTCTCGCCCTGACGACGGGAAGCGCTCCGGCCTTGCCTGCCCATTGTCGCAATTGGGCCTACGTGACGATGGAGCAGCCCACGACGGTTCCCTCGGAGAACGTCGAATACGTTGGGCACCTGGGGTCGATCGAGATGCCCGACCTCATGACCCAGGCCTACGCCGGGAACGGAGTCGTCACGTCGCTCGACCTCGTGGACGGTAACGACAACTATGCCTGGTCGCAGGTGAAGTCCGCCCCGTTCGACTACTCCACCATCTGGTACGTCGTGCTCCCGGACGACGTGGCCTCCTACGTCGAATACGAGGGGGCGCACGGACGCGTCGTGACCGCCGTGGCCTCCCACGCCGGGGCTGCCTGGATCGTCTCCTACCGCTGGGACGGGGATACGACGACCGTCTTCGAGACGTCCGTACGGGGGGCGACTGCCGCCACGCTGGGGCAGGTCGCGTCGGAACTTTCGGGAGCCGGTTACATCATCACGGCCGTGGGGCGGGACGGGACGGGTGGGCTCCTGCTCGTCGGTAACCGCCAGCAGGGAGACACGATGGCACGCCCCCTGGCGATCGCGAACGGAGCGGAGGTGCCCACCGACCTCCTGCTCCGGGGTTACGCCATCGTGGCCTACGTGTTCGACACCGACACGAGCACCTGGACCTGGATCGCGCAGCAGTAGAATCCGGCCGGACGGCGGGCAATCTCAACGCGGTCCGAAGTGGACGCCCTTCTGCGGCGGCGCCCCTGCCTCGATGGCCTTCCGGAGCCGGGCCGTCTCCACCACCGCGGGAAATCCTGGATCCGCTCCCTTGAAGAGCTTCTCCGCCTTGCCGATGAACTCCATCGCCTCTTCGGGCCGTCCGAGTCGCCATGCCGCCTCCGCGGAGACGAGCACCGAGCGGGCGTACGTCCATCCTGCGGTGATGCCGATGGGGATCCGGCTCCGAAACCGGTCGGCCGCGGCCAGGGCCTCGGCCGGATCTTCCTCCCGCGCCACCTCGGCGAGGAGGTAGGCCGGGGGGAGGACGTTGTTCGGGCGCGGCGAGACTCTCTCGAGCGCCACCAGCACGGACACCGCCCGCGACGCATCACCGGATTTCCATGCGGCCAGGGCATCGATCTCCCTTGCCGCCGTCGATCCGGGGTCCGCGAACCGTCTGACCGCCTCCAGATCCGCCGGGGTTCCCAGGAGCGCGAGCTGGGAGGCCAGAAATGGCGTGTACTTGCCCGGCTCGCTTGCGAGCTTCGCGAGCTCGGTCCGGATCCGCGGCAGGTTTCGATCGGCCGCGGCCAGGGTTCCCTTGAGCATCACCCGTTCCCGGGGCACGAGTTCCTCGAGCGCCGGAGAGGCAGTGGTTGCCATGCGCCAGGCCTCGGCCGAGCGTCCGCGCTTCGTTGCGCTCACGATCTGGCGGAGGAAGAGCGAGCCATTGTCGGGGTTCTGTTTCTGCAACGACGCCAGGAGGGCATCCGCCTCGTCCAGCCTGCCGGCCGTCCCCAGCGCCTCGAGCAGGATGTGGCTCCCCTTCGGACTTGGAAGCCGGGTCTGGGCCTCCGTGGCGAGCGCGATGGCCCGGTCGAACCTGCCCAGCCACAGCTCGCCCCGGACGACCGACCGGATCCGATCCGGCTGGGGAGACGCGATCCCGTCGAGCAGCGTCGTGAGCTCGGCGTGCTGGCCCGAGAGCGCGTAGCTCTCGACCAGGTGGTCGAACGCAAAGGGAAATTCCCGCGGCATCTCGGAAGCGCGGGCCATGTAGGGCGCCGCCTCGGCGTACCGCCAGGAGTGGAACAGGACCTCACCCACGGCAAACACGGCCTGCAGGTCCTCCGGATCGTTCGAGACGAGCACGCCCAGTTGCCGGATCGCCTCGTCCTCGTGGCCGTTCGTGCGGTCGCGCCATGCGCGCGCGTACGTCTCGTCCCGCCGGGAGAGTCGTCTCGGCGCCGCGAGCGCGGCGTCCAGATGGGCGATGGGCTCGGCGATCTCCCGACCGGTCAGCACGACCTCGCATCCCAGCTGGACGTGGGCCAGCGCGAACCCCGGATCGGACTCGAGCGCCTTGCGAAAGTGTCCGGAGCACCGCATCACCGCATCGTTGCTCCCGGGCTCGGTCGGCGTCCCGGCGCACTTCATCCCCAGCGCGTAGTCGCGATAGGCCGCCAGGCTCGGGGTCGTGAGCTCCGTCAGCGCCTTGCCGTTCCGGGCCAGGTCATCCGCCCGCTCCCCCGCCTTCTTCCGGAGCTCGAACACTGCCCGGTCGAGCGCCACCGGCAGCGCGTCGAGCGTCGGCGCCCGGGCGGACGACTCGAAGCGGACGGTTCCGTCCGTCGCGTCTTGCGCGACGAGGGAGACGGCGTATCCCGTTCCATCCTTCCTCGCGTCGGGGAAGACCACCACCGTGGCCCCGAGGTTCCGCGCTGCAGCGCGCCAGGCCGCCGCTTCGTCGGCCGAGGGCACCGCCGTTCCCGCTCCCTCCAGCGCGGCGTCCAGGCGCTGGCGGGCGATGATCCGGAAGCGAGGTGAATCGGAGAGGCCCGTGCGAAGCATTTCGGAGAGTGGATCGAGCTCCGGTGCTCCCGTGTCGTTCCGGGTCGGGGCCAGGGCGACGACCAACCGTTCCCCCGGCGGCGCCTCCCGTGGGCGTGTCCATTCCCCTGCCCCCCATGTCCCGAGCGCCAAGATGGCGGCGAGAGCAGCCACCGCCCAGCCGCGCCGTGCCGACCTGCGCTGCCGGATGCCGTCGAAGCGGTCGAGTACGGCGCGTGACGACGCGGGGCGCCTCTCCGGGTCCTGCCGGGTCAGATCGAATGCCAGGCGCTCCAGCTCACCCGCCGTGCGAGGTGGAGGCTTCGCGGGGACCTCCGTGTTCCCTCCCCGCAGCATCGCGAGGAGGACGACTCCGAGCGAATAGAGATCGGTGCGACCGTCCTCTGCCCGGCCATCGCGCTGCTCGGGCGCCATGTACTTCGGCGTTCCGCTGGTGGGCCTCGCCGCCCGGTCGAAGAGCTGGGCGACGCCGAAGTCGAGGACCTTCACGGTGCCCGACGAGGAGAGGAAGACGTTTGCCGGCTTGAGATCCCGGTGCAGGACCCCCGCGGCATGCGCGTGCTCGAGCGCGCCAGCTACCGCAGACGTGATCCGGAGGGCTTCGCGGGGTTCGATCGGCCCCCGCGCGATCCTCGCGTCGAGCGGCTCCCCCTGGAGCAACTCGAAGACCAAGAAGGCGCCGTGCTCGCAGCTTCCGGAGTCGAAGAGCGTGACGATGGCGGGATGGTTCAGGCGCGCGACGGCCTCGGCCTCGCGGCGGATCCACTCGGTCTCGCCCCGGGTGACGGCGATGCCCTGGCGCAGGAGCTTCAGGGCCACCTGCCGGCCCAGGTCGGGGTCGGTCGCCGCGTAGACGACGCCGAACCCGCCCCGGCCGATCTCGCGCTGGATGACGAACCGGCCCACCTTCGTGCCAGAGGGGAGACCCGCGAAGTGCTGTTCCGGGACGGGCAGCCGCGGTACCCGGGCCAGGTCCTCCAGGAGCTGCGACAGATCGGCGGGATCGAGATCGGGAGGCTTCATCCCACCAGACCGCGACGTCGGGCTTCCTCGCCGAGGCGCACCTTGAGCCGCTCGAAGCGCTTACGGACCGTCTGGGAGTCGACCTTCTCCCCGCCGCTCGACATCACCTGGGCCACCTCGTCCCAGGGAAGCTTCTCGTCGAGCCGGAGCGTGAGGAGGGTCTGCTCGTCGAGGTCGAGCGTATCCCGCAACGAGTCGAGGGCGCTCGATTGCCGCTCACGTCGAATGGCCGACCGGGTGCGGACCTCCTCCGCCAGTCTCTCTGCGTCCCGGGTCTCGAGCCGCTCGCCGAACCTCCGCCAACCGTCCCGGCTGACGCTCAGCGCAGCATTGCGAGCGATGGCGTAGACCCATGCCTTGAGCGGCGCCTCCCCGCGGAAGGTCGACGCGTTGCGGAAGAGGTTCTCGGCGAAGAGCGAGAACGCCTCATCGGCGGCGTCCTGATTGGTGCGGAACATGGTGTGCAGGAGTCCGAGAACGCTCGGACCCATCTCGTGCATCACCAGCTCGACGCCCCTCCTGTAGTCCCCCCGGGCCAGGAGGTCGGCAGCTGTGGATTCCATCGGCACCGGGCATCTTACCCCGAGAGCCGACCCGAATGGGGCGTGCCTGGGACGGCGCGATCGGTCACATTTCGAGGCTCCGACCGTCCTGCAATCCATGAAGGCCTTCGCCCGCACATCTCTCGTCGTCGCCATCACCATGCTCGGAGGGTCAGGCTGCGGCGCTTCCTCCACCGACTGCGCGACGCTGCTCCAGCAGTATGCGACGGAGCTTGCAAGCGCGCTCCGCTGCGACCCGAACATCACGACGAGCCAGTGTTCCGCCCATCGTCCCGTGACAGTGGGCCTGGACGGCGGCGCGCTGGAAGGGATCGCACCGAACTGCACTCACGCCGTCAACGCCAACCGCACGGAGAAACTGGACCTGATCCTGAGCGAGTACACTTCTGCCGGCTGCAAGACCCTGCCGATCCCGTTCTGTCAGCCGCTCCAAGACGCCTGTGGCTTCAGCCAGTCGGCCGGGGCCACCATATGCCTTCCGTGACGCACGGAATTCAGCAATCCATTCCGCAAGGAGATGCCATGAACCGACTGCGACAGTTCTCTTCCCTGCCCATCGTCTGGCTGCTGCTGTCCGTGCTCGCGCTCTCCACGGTCGCCTGCGGCGGAACGCCGGAGCAGGTCGTCGAGACCCGAGGCGTTGTTCAGAGTCGGCCAGACCTCGAAGGCGGCTGGTGGTACATCGAGACGGCCACCGGCGAGAAGTACACGCCGCTCCCCCTGCCGGACGAGTTCAAGGTCCCGGGACTGAACGTCCAGGTGTCGATGGTGCTCCTGAAGGACACGGCCAGCGTGTTCCCGGGGATCTACGTCCGCATCATCGGGATCGAGAAGCTTGCCGTCGCAGCCGCCGGTTGACCAGGCGGGTCATTGGGGGCACTCGGGCCCGTCCGTCGAGGCTGCCAACGACCCCGGGAAGCGTTAAGATGGTCAGCACCATGAGGGCGCTCAAGGCACACGTTCGAGGTGGCCGGCTTCTGCTGGACGAACCCACCGATCTGCCCAATGGCGAGGTCGTCGAGCTCGTCCCC
Source organism: uncultured Anaeromyxobacter sp. (assembly GCA_903874275.1). Classification (GTDB taxonomy): domain Bacteria; phylum Myxococcota; class Myxococcia; order Myxococcales; family Anaeromyxobacteraceae; genus CAIOAK01. The sequence continues at coordinate 1,732 of CAIQRS010000097.1, read as the reverse complement.
CTCGACGAGGTGCTCGCCAGTGGCGGGGACTACCTCGACGCCGAGGAGCGCGAACGGCTGCACGCGTCCATCGACCGGGGGCTCGCCGACGTTCACGCGGGACGCACGACCGATGCCCGCCAGGTGATGGATGAACTGCGGGCGAGAGCGTCCGGTCGGTGAAGGTCGAGCTTTCCGGCGAAGCGCGGGCCGAGGTCGAACGCGCCGATGCCTGGTGGCGCGAGAACCGCCCGGCGGCCCCTGACCTCTTCGCCAACGAGCTCGACCAGGCACTGATCGCGCTTGAAGGCACGCCCGGACTGGGCCTGAGGTACGAGCCGAAACCGGGCATCTGTCGCCTCCTGCTCCAGAGGACGAGCTACCACCTGTACTTCCTGGTGCAGGCCGATCGGGTCTACGTCGTCGCCGTCTGGAGCGCCTACCGAGGCCGGGGCCCGGCGCTGTAGGTCACCCCGGAGCGCGCCCCACCTCCCACCAGGTCCTCAAGGGCCTCTGGTGCCACCCGGATGGCGTTCGAGACGCGAACGTGAGGGAGCCTTCCCTCCTGGCACAGGTTGTAGATGGTCGAGGTGCTCACCCCGAACCGCGCCGCCACCTGACGAACCGACAGGATCCGCTCGGACGGGACGGATTTCACGATCGGTGACTGTAACCCAGGTGTAACCGTCGGACTGCCGAAGCCGGCGAATGCGTGCGACCGCTCGTCAACCCACCGAGATTGAACCCACGGGGAGGGCGAAATACTATGGGGCCCGGAACAACAGGCACGCACCCTGGAAGTCCTTGCCGCCGGGCTGAGCCGCCGACCATTCTTCGAGGAGAAGCCACCCATGCAGGAGCGCAGAGTCTCACCCGAACTCCAGGCCATCGCCGACCGCGCGTACCTGTATGCCTACGGCATCGACGAAGCCTACAAGCATCTCTACAAGACGCTGGTGGAACAGGATTCCCCGGCCAACCGCTTTCAAATCATTCGTCACCTCGCCGACGACAAGTACACGGCGCACGTGAGCATCAACAACGACACGCTGCACCTGATGGGCTGGCTGGATGTCGCGGCCGAGCCGGTGATCGTCTCCGTGCCCGACCACGACGACGGCCGCTACTGGGTGCTCCACACCATGGACATGGGGCACTACACCACCACGCTCTTTGGCAAGCGGACGCGCGGCCCCAAGGGGGGCCGCTTCATGTTCGCGAACCAAGCCTGGAAGGGCGAAGTCCCGGACGGCGTCACGGAGGTCGTCCGCGTCGAAAGCAACTTCATCAAGTTGATGGGAAGAGTGATGGCGACTGGCGTGGAGGACGAGAAGAAGGCCCTGACCTACGTGGACGACTGGAACATCCGCACCCTGAGCGAGTTCCTGGGACAAGGCGGGCCAAAGCCCAAGGTTCGAAAGTTTGTCCCACCCGCTGGCAACTCCTGGCTCGAGCGCGTGAACTTCGTGCTGGCGGACGGCACCATGGCCACCGCAGACGCCCATTGGCTCAAGGGGCTGGAGGCGTCCGGCATCGGCGCGGGCAAGAAGGACTTCACCCCCGAGCAGTTGGCCGCCGCGGAGATCGCCGAGCAGCACGTGATTGCGAAGCTCAAGGAAACTCTCCCGACACTGACCAACGCCAGCAACGCACTCGGCACCCGCGAAGGTCTTGGAACCGCTGACCGCATCCCGTTCCAGGTTGCCACCTACATTGGCCAGTGGGGGGCTCCGCCTGTCGAAGCCTCCTACGT
>CAIQRS010000096.1 GCA_903874275.1 uncultured Anaeromyxobacter sp. | reverse complement strand
TCCATCCACGACCCGGTGGCCGGCCTCGACTACGCGCGGCGCCTGCGCCTCCTCGCCGACGAGCTCTCCGACACGCTCCACGTCGTCATGCGCGTCTACTTCGAGAAGCCGCGCACCTCGCTGGGCTGGAAGGGGTTCGTCAACGACCCGCGCATGGACGACTCCTTCCGCATCGACGAGGGGATGGAGCGCGGCCGCCGGTTCCTCCTCGACGTGAACGAGCTCGGCCTCCCGGCCGGCACCGAGGCCCTCGACCCCATCGCCCCCCAGTACTACGGCGACCTCATCGCCTGGACTGCCATCGGCGCCCGCACCTCCGAGTCGCAGACCCACCGCGAGATGTCCTCCGGCCTCTCCACGCCGGTGGGCTTCAAGAACGGGACCGACGGAGACATCGACGGGGCGGTGAACGCCATCCTCTCGGCGGCCGGACCCCACAGCTTCCTGGGCGTCTCCGGCCAGGGGCGCTCGGCCATCGTGCGCACGCGTGGCAACCGTTACGGCCACCTCGTGCTGCGCGGCGGCGGGGGGCGCCCCAACTTCGACACCGTCTCCATCACCCTGGCCGAGGAGGCACTCGCCAAGGCCAAGCTGGCGAGGAACCTGGTGGTGGACTGCTCCCACGCGAACTCCTGGAAGAAGCCCGACCTCCAGCCGCTCGTCATGCGCGACGTGGTGCACCAGATCCGCGAGGGGAACCGCTCGGTGGTGGGGTTCATGGTGGAGAGCTTCATCGAGGCCGGCAACCAGCCCGTCCCGGCCGACCTCTCGAAGCTCCGCTACGGCTGCTCGGTCACCGACGCCTGCGTGGGCTGGGACACCACGGTGGAGATGCTCCGCCGCGCCCGCGAGGTCCTCCGCGAGCTCCTGCCGGCGCGGGAGAGGCCCGTCCGATGACGAAAGGGATGTCGGCCAGCTCGGTGACCAACACCCGCCCCTCGCTGGCGCGCTTCGCCTGGCTCTCCATCGCCGCGGCGGTGGTGACCATCGTCATGAAGACCGTCGCCTGGCGGCTCACCGGGTCGGTGGGCCTCCTCTCCGACGCCGCCGAGTCGGTGGTGAACCTGGTGGCCGCCGTCACCACGCTCGGCATGCTCACGGTCGCAGCCCGCCCCCCCGACGAGGAGCACGCCTACGGCCACGACAAGGCCGAGTACTTCGCCAGCGGCGTGGAGGGTGCGCTCATCCTGGTGGCGGCCGTGGCCATCGCCTGGTCGGCGGTGAACCGCCTGCTCCACCCCGCCCCCCTCGAGCAGGTCGGCGTCGGCCTCCTCGTCTCCACCGGCGCCTCGCTCGTGAACCTGGCGGTCTCCCGCGTGCTCTTCCGGGCCGGAAAGAAGCACCACTCCATCGCACTCGAGGCCGACGCCCACCACCTCATGACCGACGTCTGGACCTCGGTCGGCGTGCTGACCGGCATCGGCGTGGTGGCGCTCACCGGCTGGAACACGCTCGACCCCATCGTGGCCATCGGCGTGGCCTTGAACATCACCTGGTCCGGCGTGAAGCTCATCCGGCGCTCCGCGCTGGGGCTCCTCGACACCGCGCTCCCGCCCGACGAGCAGGCCGCCGTGCAGGCGGTCCTCGACTCCCACCGCGGTCCGGAGGTGCAGTTCCACGCGCTGCGAACCCGGCAGGCGGCCTCGCGCCGCTTCGTCTCGGTCCACGTGCTGGTGCCCGGCTCCTGGAACGTGGCCCGGGGCCACGCGCTGCTCGAGAAGATCGAGCACGAGGTCCGGCAGGTCATCCCCAACGCCAACGTGCTCACCCACCTGGAGGCGCTGGAGGATCCGACCTCCTACGCCGACGAGGGGCTCGACCGGGCCGCCCCGGCTGCCGTCCCCGAGACGACCAGCGGGGAGTGAGAGCGCCGGCTACGCGCCGGAGCCTACGCGGCGCGGACCACGACGCCGGTGGCGGTCTCCGCGAACACGTATTCCGGGTGAACACGCTCGGCTGTCTGCAGCGCCCAGGCCCGGTCGAAGAGCACCACCGGCCGCTCGCGGACGTCGAGCACGACCATCCCCTCGACCGCGTCCTGCAGCGCGTCCAGGTCCACGGGCGCGCCGTCGGCCCGGCCCGGCCAGCGGGCCAGCACCCAGGGCACCGTCTCGATGCGGACCTCGACCCCGTACTCGGCCTCGAGCCGGTACTTCACCACCTCGAACTGCAGCTGCCCGAGCGCCCCCAGCACCAGGTCACCGGCGCGGCCGGCGGGGGGGCGGTAGAGCTGCACCGTCCCCTCCTGGGCCAGCTGCTCGATGCCGGTGGCGAACTGCTTGCGCCGCATCGGGTCCACCAGGGCCAGGCGCCGGAAGTGCTCGGGGGCGAAGCTGGGGATCGCCTCGAAGGCGAAGCGCGAGCCCTGGGTGAGGGTGTCGCCGATCTCGAAGAGGCCGGGGTCGTGGATGCCCACCACGTCGCCGGCGTAGGACTCGTCCACGATGCTGCGCTCGCGGGCCAGGAACTGGGTGGGGCTGGCCAGCCGGACCTCCTTGCCGCTGCGGACGTGGGTCACCTTCATCCCGCGCACCATCTTGCCCGAGCAGATCCGCACGAAGGCCACCCGGTCTCGGTGGGCCTTGTCCATGTTCGCCTGGATCTTGAAGACGAAGCCGCTGAACTCCTCGCTGGCCGGCTCGATGGGGCCGGCGTCGGACGGTCGGGCCCGCGGCGGCGGCATGAGCTCGGAGAAGGTCTCCAGGAAGGCCTCCAGGCCGAAGTTGTTCACCGCCGACCCGAAGAACATGGGCGAGAGCTGCCCGGCCTCGAAGCGCTCCCGGTCGAATCCGTCGCCGGCCATCTCGAGCAGCTCGGCGTCGTGGCGGAGCTGGTCGTATCCCTTGTCGTCGAGCTCCTCCCGGAGGGCCGGGTCGTCGATGCCGGTCACCTCGACCGGCGGGCGCTCGGCGCCGGTGGTGGAGCTGGAGTTGGCGCGGCCGGCCTCGAACAGGTACACGCGCTGGCGCAGCCGGTGGTAGACGCCCCGGAAGACGCCGCTGCGGAAGATGGGCCAGGTCACCGGATAGACGCCGATGCCGAGCACGTTCTCCACCTCCCCGATGAGGTCGAAGGCGTCGCGCCCGGGGCGGTCGAGCTTGTTCACGAAGGTGAAGATGGGGATGGCCCGCTGCCGGCAGACCCGGAAGAGCTTGCGGGTCTGGGCCTCCACCCCCTTGGCGCTGTCGAGGAGCATGACCGCGCCGTCCACCGCGTGGAGCGTGCGGTAGGTGTCCTCGCTGAAGTCGGCGTGGCCCGGGGTGTCGAGCAGGTTCATCTGCAGCCCGCGGTAGGGGAACTGCAGGACGCTGGTGGTGATGGAGATGCCGCGCTCCCGCTCCATCTCCATCCAGTCGGAGACGGCGCTGGCCCGGCCCCGCTTGGCCTTCACCGCGCCGGCCAGCTGGATCACGCCGCCGTAGAGCAGCAGCTTCTCCGTCAGCGTCGTCTTGCCGGCGTCGGGGTGCGAGATGATGGCGAACGTGCGCCGGCGTGCGATCTGGTGCTTCATGGGGTCCGCCCTCGGGGCGGACGCTTCCTATCACGCCTTGGTCGGATGCGCCTCGTCGCCGGCCGCGCGCGCCGCCTTCCCCTTCCAGAACTGGCGGGGGGCCATGGCGAGCGCCATGAGGAGGAGCTGGCTGCCCACGAACCCGGACAGCGCCCAGAAGGCCTTGTCCATGAACCCGTAGGAGTGCAGCCCCACCCCCAGCATGTTCACGCCGAACCAGGAGAGGCTCGTGATCACGCCGCCGAAGATGGCCATGGTCATGATGCCGCGCTCCCGGGCGAAGCCCCCCCAGCGCGCGTGAAGGATGATGGCGCACCAGAGCACGATGAGCAGCGCGCCGTTCTCCTTGGGGTCCCAGCCCCAGAACCGCCCCCAGGACTGGTCGGCCCAGATGCCGCCGAGGACCGTGCCCACGAAGCTGAAGAAGAGGGAGAAGGCGATGATCCCGTAGACCATGCCCAGGAGCGACTTCGAGATCTCCGGGCTCACACGGGCGAAGTGCTTGCGCAGCGTCCAGGCGATGGCGATGGCCGCGGCCAGGAACATGCCGCTGTAACCGATGGTGATGGTGGTGACGTGGGTGGCCAGCCAGAAGTTGGAGTCGAGCACCGCCCGCATCATCTCCATGGTGTCGCCGTCGCCGGAGAGGTGGTGGGCCACGAGCAGCGAGGCGAAGCCGGAGGCCGAGGCCACCGCCGTCCCGAAGCCGTTGCGGTACATGCGCTCGAGGACGATGCCGAGCAGGACCGCGCCCCAGCCCACGAAGACGGCCGAGGAGTAGAGGTTGGTGACCGGGGGCCTCCCCTGCAGGACGATGCGCGAGACCAGCCCGGCGGTCTGCACGATGGCGCCGGCGCAGAGCAGGCCGAAGGCGGCCGGTCGCAGGATCTCCGGCTTCCAGGCCCAGGAACCGAAGACCATGAGCAGCGCGAGCACGTAGATGGCCATGCCCACGTAGAAGGGCTGGGCCCGGTTGAACGTGGTCTCGTGGTCCACGTGGGTCTGGGCCTCGGGCCAGGCGCCGAAGGTGGCGATCTGGAGGTCCTTCACGGCCTTGTTGAAGGCGGGTGCGTCCTGGACCGAGTAGGCCCAGGCGATCCGGGCCATGGGGTCGAGCCCGGGGTTCACCGCGCCCATGGCCAGGGCGCGCAGGGCCTCGCCGGTGTTGGACCAGGCCTCGGCCTTCTGGCCGGGGAGCGGCGGGATGGGGCGGAAGTAGGCCAGGTCGGCCAGGGTGGCCTGGCGCTGCGCCGCGCCCGGGGCGGTGGCGCCGGCGATCTCGGCGGCGAGCCCCTGCTGGTTCTCCAGCTGGATGGTGTTCTTGAGCCGGTGGTACAGGTAGAGCCGCTCGAAGAGGTTGGCGACCGCGCTCTGGTAGGGGGTGCGCAGCTTGGCCTCGATGGCCTGGGCCGCGTTGGCCTCGCGCTGGATCTCGTTGATGAAGGGGATGATCTGGCGGAAGGAGTAGTAGCGGTCCTTGGTGCGCTCCATCTTCATGACCCCGAGCACGTCGGGGTTGTCGATGACGAAGATGGGCTGCAGGTCGGCCACCTGGGGCCGGAACAGGACGTCGAGGATCCACTCGCCCGACCCCACCGTCCGGTCCTGGTGACGGAAGCTCTGCTGCCCCCGGATGAGGAGCAGCGCGTTCCGCGCCGTGGAGTCGAGCGGCTTCAAGCGGCCGCCCTCCAGAACCGGGAGCCTGACGAACCCGTCCACGTCGAGGCCGCGGACCTGACCGGGGGCGCGGAGCATGAGGAGCGCCGAGACCAGCGCCAGGCCGCCGGCGATCCACGCCGTGTACTTCCCGATCTTCTTCTTCATGTCATGCCTCCTGCGCGGCCTGCGCGAGCCGGGCGGCCTCGCGCTTCCTGGACGACTTCCTCAAGCTGACGGTGAAATGGACGATGAGCCCCAGCGAGACCAGGACGCAGGAGATGTAGGGGATGAGCCAGCCCGGGTTCTCCACCACCTGGAGGATGGAGAGGGTGTCGCCCTTGCCGAAGCTGGCCTGGTAGAAGGCCTTGCCGTCGTAGCGCATGGGCTGGTTCATGGAGATGAGGACGTCCCGGTTCTCGCCGGTGCGCGGGTTGACGAGGTGGACCAGGCTGGAGAAGTTCTTGGGGATGTCGGTTCCGGCGTACTTGTCGTGGCTGAACTTCTTCAGGGTCACCGAATAGGGCAGGTACTGGCGCCGGTGGCGCATGGCGAGCTGGTAGGTGCGCCCCTCGTGGGTGAACGACTGGGGGGCGCCCAGCCCCTGAGAGACCAGCCAGGTGCCGTAGCTCCGCCCCCCGGCGATGGGCTCGACCAGCGCGGCGCCCTGGTCCACCGCGTTGTCGGCGGTCACCGGCGGGACCGGGATCATGGTGACGGAGGTCCCCACCCCGGCCGTGGCCCGCGCAGGCGGGTCGAACGGGGTGCGGTTCCGCAGCTGGGCGTTCTGCGCGTACTGGTGGATCTTGAGGGTGACGGGCGTGCCCGGGACGGCCACCGAGCCCTCGCGGGCCAGCGGGCCGGCGCGAATGGCGTAGACCTCGTCCCAGGCCGGGTCGGTCACGTCGATGAGGACCAGCTCCGGGTCCCGTCCCTCGACGAAGTTCACGGTCTGGCCGTTCTCGATGGCCATCTGCGACTCGACCTGGAACATGCCGGAGACGAACTCGCCGCCCACGAACAGGATGAGGCCGAGGTGGACGACCCAGAGGCCGGCCTTGCTCCAGGTGGCCTCGAGCCGGACCAGCTGGGCCGCGATCAGGTTCACCATGAGCACGAGGCCGACCGTGGCGCCGCCCGGGAAGACCGGGATCATCCACTGCGAGTTCGGGACGTCCCACCAGACCAGGTAGCTGCGCATGTAGGCGTTGACCGCGCCGGCCGTCCCCATCCCCACCTGGGCGAGGGTCGCCGCGGTGACCAGGATCATGAGCGCCACCAGGCAGACGATGGTCAGCTGGAGGGAGGTGAGGACCTTCAGGACTGGGTTCTTAACGGTCAGCAAGGCGGAGGCTCTCCAGCAGCTTGACGAAGTCGGCCCGGGACGCGGCCACGGGGCCCGTGTCCCCAACCATCTTGACGAACCAGCTATTTCCCCCGGCGAAGAGGATGCCGGCCACGAGCCGGGTCTTCTCCTTGCCGTCGCTCGTGTAATCGAACACTGCCACCGGGCCCGCGGGGGACTTCAAGGTCTTGCGGTCCTTGGCCAGGGCCGCCTCCTCGACGGGGGGCAGGCCGATCTGGTTTCGCCAGCGGTTCACGTTGGCGAGCTCGCCGCCGGCGGGACCCGGGAAGACCGTGACCGAGACGTCGAGCTTGCCCTTGGCCGCGCCCGTGAGGGTGGCGTAGCGCATCCCGCCCGACGAGCGGCTCTCGGTCCAGCCCTTGGGCAGGGCCCATCGGAGCGTACCGGTGGTCGAGGCGTCGGGCGGGGGCGGCAGGCCCTCGGCGGAGCCCGTTCCCATCGCGCCCGCGGCGCCCTGCGCGGAGGAGGCGGTGGGGTCGGCCTTGGGCACCCGGTAGTGCGCCACCTCGTCGCGGCCGCAGCCGGCTGCCAGCAGGAGCGCGGCGGTGGTCCAGAGATGCTTCCTTCCCATGCACCATCCTCGGATCGGTGCGCGGGGACACGCGTCCCCGCGGAGGCGAGCCTTGCGCCTCGAGCGGGGACAGTCTTAACGGGCCCGGGGCCGATTCACCCGAAAAGGGAGAACCGGGCTCCGGCCGCCGTTCAGGGGTTCGGCTGGACGGGGTCGTTCACCCCGGGGATCTTGGCGAGCTGGCCGCGGGCCAGCCTCCAGGCGTGTTGCACCACCCAGGAGAGGGAACGGTCCAGCCTCTGCGCCTCGTGCTCGATCTCCCGGAGCATCTCCTCGGGGAAATAGAGCGACTGCTTCCTCTTGTCGGTGTGGTCGGCCATGCTTCCCCTTCTACCCTGGGTGATGGAAATCGCAAGTTGGCCCCACGCCGGGCTTGCCCGCCCGGGTCCGGCCCCTCCTGCCCAGGAGCTGCCGGATCCGGGCCGCGAGGGTGTCCGCCGCGAATGGCTTCCCGATGAAGTCGCCCCCCTCCCCGGGCGATCCCTCGGCCAGGACGGCCTCCTCGGCGTAACCGGACATGAAGATCACCGCCGTCTCCGGGTGGGACCGCTGGAGCCGGCGGGCCAGCTCCGGGCCCGACATCCCCGGCATCACCACGTCGGCGAGCAGCACGTCGATGGTCTCCGGCCGGCTCTCGGCCACCCGCAGGGCCTCCCGGCCGTCGGCCGCGGAGAGCACGGCGTACCCCCTGGCGGTGAGTTGCGAGACGACCAGCGAGCGCACCTGCTCCTCGTCCTCGACGACCAGGACGACCTCGCCCGAGGCAACCTGCTCCGGCTCCCTGTCCAGGTGGATCGCGATGGGGGGTACCGGGCCGGTGTCCCGGGGCAGGTAGACGTCGAAGGTGGTCCCCGCACCCGGCGCGCTCGTCACTCCCACGAACCCACGGCTCTGCCGTACGATCCCGTAGACGGTGGAGAGCCCCAGCCCGGTGCCCTTGCCCTGCTCCTTGGTGGTGAAGAAGGGCTCGAAGACGTGGGCCAGGACGTCCTGGGACATCCCCACCCCGGTGTCCTCGACCCGCAGCCGGACGAATTCGCCGGGCACGCCCTCGGGGTGGCGCCGGGCCTCGGTCCCGGACACCTGGACGTTGGCCGTCGAGACCGCGAGGCGACCACCCGAGGGCATGGCGTCGCGCGCGTTCACCGCCAGGTTCACGAGCACCTGCTCCACCTGCCCGCGGTCGGCCCGGATGTGCCAGGCATCGGGCTGCAGGTTCGTGACCAGGTGAACCTGCTCCCCGATGACCCGCCCGAGCATCTTCTGGATCCCCCCAACCACCGCGCTGAGGTCGAGCGACTCGGGGGTGAGCACCTGCCTGCGCCCGAAGGCCAGGAGCTGCCTGGCGAGATCGGCGGCTCGCTCGCCGGCGCTGCGGATCTCCTCGAGGTCCTCGCGGAGCGGGTCACCGGGCTGGAGGTCCTCCAGGGCCATCGCCGCGTATCCGTTGATGGCGGTGAGGAGATTGTTGAAGTCGTGGGCCACGCCACCGGCCAGCGTGCCGATGGCCTCGAGCCTCTGGGCGTGCCTGCGCCCCTCCTGCTCCCGGAGCTCCTCGGTGACGTCCCGCGCGGAGAGGACCTGGTGGGTCACGGTCCCCGTGGCGTCCCGGACCGGGGCGACCGAAACCCTCGCGTCGAAGGACCGGCCATCCGCGCGGGCGCCGGCGAGCACCCCGCGCCAGGGGCGCCCCTCGAGGATGGCGGTCAGCAGCGACTGCCCCTCCGGCGACCCGGGCGCCGCCGGGGCGAAGGCCTCGAAGAGCATCCGGCCGCGGGCGCTTCCGGCGCCCCGGCCGGTGATCTGCTCGAAGGCCGCGTTGACGTGGACGATGCACAGCGCCGTGTCCACGATGGCCACCGCGTCGGCGCTCTGCTCGAGCGCGTTGGCGAGCACGGCACGGGACCGCTCCACCCGCTGCCGCTCGGCCGCCTCCCGCTCCAGCGCCTCGTTCTTCTCCCCCACCTCCCGCTCCCGCGCGCTCGACTCCTCCTGCCGGGTGCCGCGGACCAGCGCGCGCACGTTGATCACCACGCCCAGGACCACCGCGCCCAGGAGCAGCGCCACCGCGGCGGCCAGGTTGGCGGAGGAGGCCTCGGACGGGACGTCCCGGAAGAACGCGTCGTACGGGTGGACGTCCACGAGGAAGAGGTTCCTCCCCGGGATCGAGACGCGGGCCACGAGCGAGCGCGCCCCCGGACGGCTCTCGTCCGCGACCATGACGCCCATCCCGTCGGCGGGGATGGAGCGAACGTCCTTCGGCAGGGGCACCTCGTGGCGAAGTCCCCCGCCGCGGAAGGGAGCGCCGGCTGCGTCCACGAGGAAGGAATGAGCGGGTTCGGGCCCCCTCCTGAACCCCTGGACGAGGGCCCGGGTGACGGGGTCGGACGTGAGGAAGCCCACCACCTGGCCCGAGGCCCTTCCGCCCCGCACCACGTCGTGCACCGAGGCCAGCTGGGAACCGTCGGCCAGGAGCAGGATGCCGTCCTCATCCGCGACGTGGGGACGCCAGGTGATCCCCGAGGCGTCGCCCGCCGGCCCCACCCCGGCCACCTCGTTCCCCTCCCGGTCGAGGAGCGCGACGTGGGAGAAGGCGGGCTCGGCGCCGAACTGTCCGCGGAGGGTGACCGCGCGCAGCCGGTCCCGGGTCGCCGTCCGGGAGAGCGCCAGGCCGTACTGCTCGCTCAGGCCAAGTTCCTGCGACTCCAGCAGGGCGCCCACCTCGGGCGACTGGCTGACGGCGTGGAGGGATCGCTGGGCGAAGTCGAGAGCATTCTCGAGGACCGACGCCCGGAGGACGAGCGCCGCCGCGTGCTCGCGCAGGAGGTCGGTCCGGCGCTGTGCGGTGGCCCGGTAGTTCTCGAGGAGGAGCCAGCCCACCACCGCGGCGAGCGCCACGCCGGCCGCGAGGAAGGCCGCCGTCCGTCGGACCGGTCCCCGGGTGTCCACCGCGCGCCACAGGCCGTCGGGAGTCGATCGGTGCGGGATCACCTCACCCCCGCGAAGTAGCCCGGGAAGTAGCTGCCGGCCCGGGGAAAGTAGCGCGAAAGCAGCCGGTCGTAGGTCCCGCCCTTCCGGGCCGCGGCCAGGAAGGCGTCGAAGGCCTTTCGGAGTTCCGGGGAGTCCCTCCGGAAGGCGGCGGCCATCTCCTGCACCGGGCTCACCGGTCCCACGACGGTGAAGCGCCCCGGCCAGCGCTCGAAGGCCAGGTCGGCGTCGGCCACGTCGAGCAGCGCCAGGTCCCCCTCGCCGCGGAGGAGCGCCGGCGCGACCTCGTCGAGGCGGGCGGTGTCCATCCGGATCGCCTGGGCGCCGGTCGCGTCGATCCCGTAGAGCGCCGGGTCGAGGCAGGTGTTGGGGACGCCGAGCACGCGCTTGCCCGCCAGGCGCCGCTTCACCTCGGCGATGTCCTTCTCCACGTCGCCGGCCGGGACGATGGGCTTCACCGGCGAGCCGAGGGGCGCCACCACCCAGACCTGGGTCGGGAAGGTGGGGTGGGAGAACTCGACCGAGCGCTTGCGCCACGGGATCACCGTGAGGCCAGTGGCGAGCACGTCGCCCCGGATCGGGGTGGGCGCGGCACGCGCCGGGTCGGGCTCCTTCGCCGAGACCTTGCGTCCGGTGAGGTCACCGAGCGCGCCCGTCCAGGTGGTCTCCACGAACGCGTAGCGGACCCCGAGGTGCGCGGCGAAGGCCTGCATCATCTCCACGTCGAACCCCTCGCCGCCCCCGGACACGAAACGGGCGTAGGGCACCCCGAGGTGGCGGAGCACGCCGCTGGCCTTCACCGCGTCGAGGTCGCCGCCACCCGGGCCGGGGGCGGAGGCGCCCGCTGGCCAGAGCGGCGCTCCGGCGGCAAGGCAAAGGGCGGCGATGAACACGCCTGGCTTCCCCATTCCCGCCCTCCGGTATCGCTGCATGGCCTGACCGACAACTATGCGTTCAACGGAGCGACGCTGCTACGACCCTGGCAGGCCGTTCCCGGGTGTCACGCGCTCCCGGGTCGGCCACAGGAGGGAACCCGCGCGAGACCTCATGCCTTGACAGGGGTCGGGCCCGGGCCTTAGCCATGTCCGGTGACCGCCACCGTCGTCCTCAGCGCGCTGCTGCTCCTCGCCACCGGCAGCGGGGTCCCCGACCCCGACGCCCTGGGGCGCGAGGTGCTCGCCCTCTCGGCCTCCGGCGACCCGGCCCGGCTGGCCCGGGCCTCGGCCGCCGTCCCGGAATCGCTGCGGGCCGACCCGGCCTTCCGGAGCGCCGCCGCCGGGGGCGTCCTGGCCCGCTTCCTGGCCGCGGCGGACCTGCGCGAGACCTCGGCCGCGTCGCCGGAAGGGGCGGCCGGTCTCCGCCAGTCCCGGATGGATCGCGAGGCGGCGCTCGAGGATCTGCGCCCGCTGGTCCTCCAGGCGCCCGACGACCCGGACGTCCTTCGTTCACTGTCAGTGTATTACGGCCTGGACGGGCGCCCCGAGGAGGTCTCCCGGCTGGCGGCGCGGGCGAGCGAGACATCGGCCGGTGACCCGTGGTGGGCTTTCGCGGCGATGTCCGCCGCGGTCCGGGGCCGTGCCCCCGCCGAGGCCGAGCCCCTCCTCGTCGCCTTCCTGGCCGCGCACCCGGGGATCCACCCTCCCCGCATGTCGCTGGCCCGGGCGCGCCTGGCCCGGGGAGATCCGGAGGGTGCGGTCGGGGCGCTCGACGACCTGCTCGCACTCGACCCGGACCACCAGGCCGCCAAGGAGCTCAAGGCCCGGCTGCTCGCCCCGCCCCCGGTGGAGCGGCTCGCGCCGGTGGTGCCCCCGAACGCACCTCCGCCCTCCGCGCCGGGCTTCCTGCCGCGCAAGAGGGCGAAGGATACCTCGCGATCGGGGTGACCTACAGCGGGTAGCGCTCCCCCTCGACGACGGCCGCGGCCAGGACCCGCTTGGCGGCCAGGAGCCCGCTGGCGTCGTACTTGGTGAATCGGCGCACGCCGCCGAGCACCATGGCCAGCTCGTCCCCCTCGCAAACGTAGAAGGCGCCCCGCTTGGCGGCGGTGGCCACCTTCTCCGTGGCGCGGAAGGTGTGCACCTTGACGGCGGCGTCCACCAGCGCGCGGCGGGTCTCGGAGAGCCCGGCGCGGATCTGCGCGCCCCGCAGCACGGTGCTCTCGGCGGCGAAGATCTGGATGGCGACGTCGGCGGCCGCCAGCAGCACCTCCTGCTCGTCCTTCAGCCCCGGCCCGAAGCGCTTCACCGCGGCGCCGGAGAGGATCAGGAAGATCTTCTTCAGATTGGCCAGGGTGGCCATCTCGGCCGCGTAGGGGACCGAGGCGTCCACCTCGTCGAGGGAGGGACTGAGCAGCGACTCGAAGGCCTTGCGGGCCTCCTTCTCGAGCGGGATCTCCCCCTTCATGGCCCGGCGCAGGATGGTGCCGGGGATGAGCAGGCGGTTGATCTCGTTGGTGCCCTCGAAGATCCGGTTGATGCGCTCGTCGCGGTAGTACTTCTCGGCCGGGTACTCCTGGACGAACCCATACCCTCCGTGGATCTGGACCACCTCGTCCACCACGTCGGCCAGCACCTCGCTGCAGAACACCTTGGAGATGGCGCACTCGATCGAGTACTCCTCGATGGCCGCCTGGTAGGACTCGTAGTAGTGGGGGGCGTCCTTGGGGATGGTGGCCAGCCGGTCGTCGATGAGCCCGGCCAGCCGGTACACCAGCGACTCGGAGGCGAAGAGGTCGGCCACGCCGTCGGCCAGCTTCTCCTGGATGGCGCCGAAGGAGGAGATGGTCACGCCGAACTGCTTGCGCTGGTTTCCGTAGGCCGCGCCGGTGCCGAGCGCGTGCTTGGCGGCGCCCAGCACCGCCGCGCCCAGCTTGAAGCGCCCCACGTTGAGCACGTTGAAGGCGATCTTGTGCCCCTTGCCGATCTCGCCGAGCAGGTTCTCCACCGGGACCTTGGCGCCCTCGAGGATGACCGAGGTGGTGGAGGAGCCCTGGATGCCCAGCTTCTTCTCCTCCGGCCCCACCGTCAGGCCCGGGGTGTCGCGCTCCACCAGGAAGGCGGTGAAGTGCTTGCGGTCGATCTTGGCGAAGACCGTGAAGAGCGTGGCGAAGCCGCCGTTGGTGATGAACTGCTTGGTGCCGTCCAGGAGGTAGTGCTTCCCGTCCTCGGAGAGCGTGGCCATGGTGGTGCCGCCCATGGCGTCGCTGCCGGCGCCCGGCTCGGTCAGGCAGTAGGCCGCGCTCCACTCGCCGGTGATGATCTTGCCCAGGTACCTCTCCTTCTGCTCCGGGGTCCCGTAGTAGACGAGCGGCAGCGTGCTGATGCCGGTGTGGGCGCCGTAGGAGACCGAGAAGGCCTGCCCCATCGCCATCTTCTCGGCGGCGAGCACGCTGGTGACCTTGTCGAGGTCGAGCCCGCCGTACTCGGTCGGGGCGTCGATCATCAGGAGCCCGGCGTCGCCGGCCTTGCGCATCAGCGCGGCGGCCACCTTCATGTCGTGGGCCTCGAGGGCGTGCATGACCGGGACCACCTCGGCCTTGACGAACTGCTCGGCGGTCACCCCGATGCTCCGCTGCTCCTCGGTGAACGCCTCCGGGACGAAGACGTCGGCGGCGTTTGCCTCGGTGATCAGGAACTCCCCACCCTTGAAGAGCTTCTTGGCCATGTTCCCCCTCCTCCTGGACTAGAGACGCTCGAAGATGGCCGCGGCTCCCATGCCGCCGCCGATGCACATGGAGACCGCGCCGTAGCGTCCGCCGGTCCGCTTCAATCCGTGGAGCAGCGTGGCGGTGAGCTTCGCGCCGGTGCAGCCCAGCGGGTGGCCCAGCGCGATGGCGCCTCCCGACGGGTTCACCCGCGCCGGGTCGAGCCGGAGCTCCCGCAGGCAGGCCAGCGACTGGGCCGCGAAGGCCTCGTTGAGCTCGAGGGCGGCCAGATCGTCCTGCTTCAGGCCGGCCCGCAGGAGGGCGGCCGGGATGGCCTCGATGGGGCCGATGCCCATGATCTCCGGGGGCACGCCGCGGACGGCGAACGAGACGAAGCGGGCCAGCGGCCTGGCTCCGGACTCCCGGAGGTACTTCTCCGAGACCACCACCACCGCCGCCGCGCCGTCGGTCATCTGCGAGGCGTTGCCGGCGGTGACCGTGCCGTCCACCTGGAAGGCCGGCTTGAGCTTCCCGAGCCCCTCGGCGGTGGTGTCGCCGCGCACCCCCTCGTCGGCCTCCAGCCGTTCCTTGGCCCGGGAGAGCTTGCCGCCCACCACCGCGGTGGTCTCGACCTCGACCGGGGCCAGCTCGCCGGTGAACCATCCCTCGGCCTGGGCGCGGGCCGCACGCCGGTGGCTCTCGGCGGCGAAGGCGTCCTGGTCGGCGCGCGACACCGCGTACTTCTTCGCCACCAGCTCGGCGGTGATGCCCATGCCGGCGTAGGACTCGGGCCAGGAGGAGACCAGCGCCGGGTTGGCGCTGTACTTGTTCCCTCCCATGGGGACGAGGCTCATGCTCTCCACCCCGCCGGCCAGGATCAGGTCGGCCGCCCCGGCGGCGATGCGCTCGGCCGCGGTGGCGATGGCCTGCAGCCCCGATGCGCAGAACCTATTCACGGTCTGTGCGGGTACGTGGACCGGCAGCCCGGCGCGCATGGAGGCCACGCGGGCCACGTTCATCCCCTGCTCCCCCTCGGGGAAGGCGCAGCCCAGGATGACGTCGTCGATGCGGGCCGGGTCGATCCCGGAACGCTCCACCGCGGCGCGGAGCGCCACCGCGGCGAGGTCGTCGGGGCGGACGTCCCGGAGCTTCCCCTTCTTGGCCTTCCCGCCGGGGGTGCGCACGGCGGCGATCAGGTAGGCAGCGCTCATGGTTGGTCTCCCGTGTCAGTTGCGAAGGGGCTTGCCCTTCTTCAGCATGTGCTGGATGCGCTCCTGGGTCCTCTTCTCCCCGCAGAGGCGCAGGAAGGCCTCCCTCTCCAGATCCAGGAACCACTGCTCGCCGACCACCGTCCCGGCGGCCACGTCGCCGCCGGTGATCACGCCCGCGATGGTCCGGCCCAGCTTCTCC
The DNA here is from genome assembly GCA_903874275.1 of uncultured Anaeromyxobacter sp. GTDB lineage: Bacteria > Myxococcota > Myxococcia > Myxococcales > Anaeromyxobacteraceae > CAIOAK01. Next base: position 5,866 of record CAIQRS010000096.1, on the reverse strand, counting down.
TCGTACTCGGTGATGAAGCCGCCCATCCGCATGTTCCAGAGCTGGGATCCCAGGCTGGCGGCCATGGACCGGCCCGGGGCGCGAACGTCCTGCGCCGGCGAGGACGGGCGGTAGTTCACCGCGAGTGCGATGACCTTCTGCTTGGCGTCGTGGATGAGCCGGTCCACGCCCATGGTGATGGAGTCGCCCTGCCGCAGGAACCCCAGCTGGGCGGCCTCGGCGGCCGAGGTGGAGACCTTGGCCATGGCGATGGTGGAGAAGGCCTTGAAGACGAAGGGCGAGGGGTCGGCCTCGCCGGCCTCGGCGGCCCGCACCGCCCGCAGGGCCAGCTCCTTCACGCCCCCGCCGGCGGGCAGGAGCCCCACCCCGATCTCCACGAGCCCCATGTAGGTCTCGGAGAGCGCGTTCACCTGGTCGGCGTGCAGGCAGACCTCGCAGCCCCCTCCCAGCGCCATCCCGTGGGGCGCCGCCACCACCGGCACCCGCGCGTACTTGAGCGCCATGGTGGCGCGCTGGAAGGCGGAGACCGAGAGCCCCACCTCGTCGAAGGCCCCCTCGGCGATGGCCATGGTGAGCATGGCCAGGTTGGCGCCCACCGAGAAGTTCGTCCCCTGGTTGGCCACCACGAGCCCCACCCCGTCGGCCTCGGCCCGCTTCACGGCCCGGTGGACCATGGCCAGCACGTCTCCCCCGATGGCGTTCATCTTGGTGTGGAACTCCAGGCAGAAGACGCCGTCGCCCAGGTCCACGACCGACGCGCCGGAGTTCCGCTCCACCTCGGCCCCGCCCTTCTTGAGGAGCAGGAGATCCACGCTGCCCGCGGGGCGCACGATGTCCCGCCATGCCAGCGTGGCCGGGTCGCGGGTGCGACGGCTGCTCCCCTCCTCCACGTAGAACCGGTCCACCTGGCGCAGCCGGGCCGGCACCGCCACCCCGTCCGCCTCGGCCCTCTTCACGAAGTCGGCCACGCCGACCGCGTCGAGCATCTCGAAGGGACCGAGTTCCCAGTTGAAGCCCCAGCGCATGGCGTCGTCCACGCCGGCGTAGTCGTCGCTGATCTCCGGCACCCGGTTGAATGCGTAGATCATCGTGTCGCGCAGGTTCCTCCAGGCGAGCTCCGCGGCCTTGTCCTTGCCCCCGAGCACGGTCCGCAGGCGGGCCACCGGGTCGTCCACCCCCTTGGTGGCGTCGACCGACGCGAACTTGGGGCGCTGCGAGGGCCGGTACTCCCCCGAGACCAGGTCGTAGAAGAAGGTCTCGGGCTTCTCCCCCTTGGTCTTCTTGAAGAAGCCCTGCTTCGACTTGTTGCCGAGCAGCCCCTTGGCCACCATCTGCAGCATGACGTCGGGCATCTTGAAGGTGTCCCGCTTCTCGTCGTCCGGCAGGGTGTCGAAGGAGTTCTTGGCCACGTGCAGCAGGGTGTCGATGCCCACCAGGTCGGCGGTGCGGAAGCAGGCGCTGCGCGCCCGGGCCGTGGCCGGTCCGGCCACCGCGTCCACCTCCTCGACCGTCATGCCGAGGTCGAGGGTGTGGTGGATGGCGTTGGCCATGGAGAAGACGCCGATGCGGTTGGCCACGAAGTTGGGCGTGTCCTTGGCGTGGACCACCCCCTTGCCCAGCCGCTGCCCCACGAAGGCGGCCACCGAGGCGGTGACGGCCGGGTCGGTGTGGCGGCTCGGCACCACCTCGACGAGCCGCATGTAGCGGGGCGGGTTGAAGAAGTGGGTGACCAGGAAGCGCTTGCGCAGCCCCTCGGGCAGTGCGTCGGCGATCTCGTTCACCGAGAGTCCGCTGGTGTTGCTGGAGAGGATGGCGTCCGCGCGCAGGTGCGGGGCCACCTGCTCGCCGAGCAGCTTCTTCTTCACCGCCATGTTCTCGAGCACCACCTCGACGACCCAGTCGCAGTCCTTGAGGCGCGGGAGGTCGTCCTCCAGGTTTCCCACCTCGATGAGGGAGAGATTTGACGGAAGGAACGCGGCGGCCGGCTTCTGCTTGGCGAGCGCCTCCAGCGCCGAGGCGGCCAGCCGGTTCCGGTCGCCGCCCTCCTTGGGAACGACGTCGAGGAGCAGCACCCTGACCCCGGCGTTGGCCAGGTGGGCCGCGATGGTCGCGCCCATCACTCCTGCGCCCAGGACCGCTGCCCGGTCGATCCGAGCCACCTTCGACTTCGCGCCGCTCGTTTCCGCCATGGTCGTCTCCCCTCCACCACAGGGTTGATTCTGCAATCACCCGACGGGGAAAGGTAGCACCCGCGACGCCATGCGTCACGAACAGAATAAAAAATCGATTCAGGGTGCCCGGAAGGGCCGGATCAGTGAGACCCGACCAGGGATGCCGACACCTCCAGCACGGCACCCGGATCGACGCGAACGTCCTCCTGCCAGGGCAGGAAGCCGCTCTTGCGCACCGAGAGCCGGTGGAGCCCGGGGGCGATTCGGAAGCTGCACGGGGTCCGGCAGCGCGCCACCCCGTCGGCGGCGACCTCCACGCCGTAGGGTTCGATCCGGACGGAGATGGTGCCGGCGTCGGGACCGGCCTCGGGAGGCGGTGGTGCGGGGGGGGCGGGGGGCCGGGTGCAGGCGAAGCAGAGGGAGGCCACCGCCGCCCAGGCCACGACGCGCGCCATCACTTCACCCGATTCATGTCGAAGACGTCGGTGCTGTCCTTGCCGCCGGCCCGGTAGGTCCACTCCTGGACGTGCCGATCCGGACCCGGGGTGAGGAGGACGAGCCGCTGCATGCGCCCCGGGTAGGCCGCGAGGTTCGTTCCGTCGATGAACTCGAAGGCGATCCGTCCCGGGTCGGCCGGCGTCGCCGCCTTCATGCGGGGCTGGTTCTTCGCCGCGCAGTAGTGCGTCGCCAGGAGCGCACCGCCGTCGTCCCGGTGGATGAGGGTCACCATCTCGTACTTGCCTCCGGGGTCGGTGGTGATCATCACGGCGGAACCGCCCGACACGACCTGGATGCGGGCACGGGTCTGGAAGGGCTTCCCGTCCGCCGAACCGGCGCCGGTTCCCTCCCACTCGCCGGCCAGGGACCTGAGCCGATCGAAGGCCGGGCTGGGGGGCTCGGCCGGGGCCTTCACGGGATCTGCGAGCCCTGTGCGCGGGACGAGTGCGAGAGCGACGACCGCGGCGGCGAGGAATCCGTGCTTCATGGGGCGAGCCTCCGATGCGGTGACCGATCCCGACCTAACGGACCGGTCACGCCGGCGCACCCGTGTCAGCCCGGCGCCGGCCGCCCCCCGTCCAGCACCGCCCGCACCCGCGCCACCAGCGTCGCCGGGGTGAACGGCTTGGGCAGGAACTCCACCCCCGAGTCGAGGACGCCGCGCTGCGCGATGGCGTCCTGCGTGTAGCCCGAGACGAAGAGGGCCGGCAGGCCGGGCGTCCCCTCCCGGAGACGGTCCACCACCTCGCGCCCGCCCATCCCGGGCATCACCACGTCGGTCACGACCAGGTCGATGGCCCGGGCGCAGTTGCGCGCCAGCGCCAGCGCCTCCTCGCCGCCTCCGGCCGGGAGCACCGTGTAGCCCTGCTCCGCGAGCGCACGAACCGTGACGGCGCGGACCCGGGAGTCGTCCTCCACGACGAGGATGGTCTCGTGCCCCCGCGACGTGCCCGGCACCGCCGCCGGCTCCGGCTGCCGCGGGCCGTGCGGCTCCACCGTCCGCGGGAAGAACATCCGGAACGTCGTGCCCCGGCCCACCTCGCTCTGGACGTGGATGTGCCCCCCGCTCTGCGCCACGATCCCGTGGACGGTGGCGAGCCCCAGCCCGGTGCCCCGGCCGCGCTCCTTGGTCGTGAAGAAGGGCTCGAACAGGTGGTCCATCACCTCGGGTGTCATCCCGGACCCGGTGTCGCTGACGACGACCAGCACCCACTCGCCCGGCTGATGGCCGGGGAGACCGATGCCACCCACGTCGCCGGGGCCGGCGTTCCGGGTCTCGATCTCGAGCGCCCCGCCTCCGGGCATGGCGTCCCGGGCGTTCGCCGCCAGGTTGAGGAGCACCTGCTCCACCTGGTGCACGTCGCACATCGTCGGCCAGAGACCGGGGGCGAGCTTCACCACCAGCCGGACGTCCTCGCCCATGATGCGGAGCAGGAGCTTCTCGCTGCCGCGCACCACGGTGTTCAGGTCGAGGGGAACCGGGGCGATGACCTGCTTGCGGGCGAAGGCCAGGAGCTGGCGGGTCAGGTCCCGGGCTCGCTCTCCGGCGTCGTGGATCTCGGAGATGTCCTCCGGGTCGATCTCCCGGCCGTCCGCCCGGTCCTGCTTCATGGCCTCGGAGCAGCTCAGGATGACGGTGAGGAGGTTGTTGAAGTCGTGGGCCACGCCGCCGGCCAGCCGCCCGATGCTCTCCAGCCGCTGGGCCTGCCTGAACTGCTCCTCCAGCTGCTGGTGCTCGGTGACGTCGCGCAGGTTCAGGACCAGCGCGCCCACCGCCGGGTCTCCCAGGAGGTTGCGGCACGGCCCCTCGAGCGTCCGCCACCCCGCGCCCTTCCGCTGCACCCGGACGGCGATCCGCTCGGTTGACCCCGGCTCCGCCAGGTTCCGGGTGAGGGCGTCGGCCAGGATCTCCTGGTCGTCGGGGCGCACGAGATCGAGGAAGGGCTGGCCCATCGCCTCCTCCGGTGAGAAGCCCAGCGACTCGACGGCGCTCGGGCTCCAGAAGGTCGTTCGCCCCGAGGCGTCGAGGAGCACGATCAGGTCGGAGGAGCGCTCGATGAGCGTCCGGAAGCGGGCCTCGTTCTCGCGCAGCGCGGCGTCGGCGCGGTGGAGGGCGGTGACGTCGTGCCAGGCGCTGATGGCGCACTGCTCGCCGCCGAGATCGGCGAGCCCGGCGTTGATCACGTAGTCGGCGACCTCGCCGCTCCGGCGCCTGAGCTGGACTTCCACCGGTCCCGAGGACCCGTCGGCGATGATCGCCTCGTAGACCGTTCCGGGGAAGGCGCCGTCCAGGAAGACGCCCAGCTCCCCCGTGGTCCTGCCCAGCGCCTCATCCCGGCTCCATCCGACCTGCTCCAGCCACGCGTCGTTGACGTCCACGATCCGGCGGTCGGAGATCCGGGTGACGAGGAAGCCCGTCTGGGTGACCCGGACGATGGTGGCGAGCCGCTGCTGGCTCTCCCGGAGCTCGGTCTCGGATCGCTTCCGCTGGGTCACGTCCCGGACGAAGGCGTGGAAGCGGACCTCCTCCGCCAGCGAGAAGCGGACGCTCACCTCGACGTCGATCACGCTGCCGTCCTTGCGCCGGTAGCGGGTCTCGAAGCGGTCGGATCCGAAGGCCTGGATGCGCGCCATCCGGGCGGCGATCGCGGCAGGGGCGTCGAGCACGTCGATCGCTGCCACGTTCATCCCGAGGAGCTCCTCCCGGGAGTACCCGGTGAGGGAGCAGTAGGCCTCGTTGACGTCCACCAGGGCCCCCTCCCCGTCCAGGGAGGCGAACCCGTCGATGGCGGTTTGTAGAATTGTCCGGAGCTCCCGCTCGCGCCGCTCCAGCGCCTGCTCGGCCTCCACGCGGGCGGTGGCGTCGCGCGAGACGCCCAGGACCTCCACCGCCCTCCCCTCCTCGTCGCGGACGTAGGAGGTGGTGATCTCCACGTGCTTGATGGAGCCGTCGGCGCAGGGTTGGTCGAAGACCCCGGTGTGGGAGATCCCCTCGTCGTTGGACCCGGCTCGGCGCGACATGTTGGCGGTCGCCCGCGCGAGCGACTCGGGCGTCAAGCTCTCCTCGATGGACTCCGCCATCGCCTGCTCCGGGGTGATCCCCCGCAGCTGCTGGATGGCCGGGCTCACGTAGGTGAACCGCTGCTTCGCGAGGTCGAGGGTCCAGATGACGTCGCGTGCGTGGTCGGCAAGCAACC
>CAIQRS010000095.1 GCA_903874275.1 uncultured Anaeromyxobacter sp. | reverse complement strand
CTTCTTGCCGCCGCCCTTGGCCTTCGGGGCAGCCTTCTTCGCCTTGGTCTTCGCAGTCTTGTCGGTCATTCCGGGGGTTGATTACCCGACCCCCGCGAAGAACGCAACCCCGCGATTCGACTGTCAGCGCCGGGGGGGCGTCGCCTCGGCCGCGTGCTCGGCCACGATCCGGTCGATGGCGCTGCGGTCCGCGTCGGTGTGGTGCTCCACGGGCTCCGGAGCGGGCTTCTGGGCAGGGGCTGGACCCGGCCGGGCCGGCTTCGCGCTCGCCGCACCCTTCAGGCCCGGACGGGGCGTGGACGTGGCGGTGGGTCCGCCGTTCCAGCGCTCGACGAGGGTCTTCCCGTTCACCGGGACGAACGCTCCGACGAGGACGAGGATGGCCGCAACGGCGACGGCGAGGAGCAGCCGGGACATGCCAGGAGGTTCCCACGCAGCCCGGCGCCCGTCGAATTTCCGGCACGGGCGCGGCTCGGACTCCGCCGCTCCTACTCGATGAGCCCCTGCTCCCGGGCCAGCCGTCCGAGCTTCTCCTTCAGCCGCTCGAAGCGCTTGCGCAGCGCGGCGGGGGTGGCCGGTTCGCCGTCGGCCCGCATGACCTCGGCGACGTCCTCCCAGGGCATGGCCTTGTCCACGCGCAGGATGAGCAGGGTCTGCTCCTCGGGGTCGAGCGACTCGCGCAGCTTCATGAGCTTGTCGGCCCGGCCGCCCGGGGCGTACGTGGACATCGTCGAGCGGACCTCCTCGGCGATCTTGGATGCCTCGGTGGTCAAGATGGGGCGGCCTCGTTTCCGGTAGGGATCCCGGGCGTAGCGGGCGGCGGCGTGCCAGGCGAGCCGGAACGCCCAGGTGCGGACAGCGCTCTCCCTCCGGAAGCCGGGGAGCCCCTTCCAGAGGTCCTCGGCGAACTGGGAGAAGACGTCGTGTGCGTCGTCCTCGTTCCGGAGGACCGCAGTCAGGTAGCCGAGGACCTGCGGCCCGAAGCCGCGCAGCGCCTCGGTGGCGGCCCCCGAGACGTCTCCGCCGTCGAGCAGTTCCAGGATGCGGGGTTCGAGATCCGACACCACTCCTGTCTACCGCAGGAAGGGGGGCGCGCGCGACAGGGCCCGTGCGGAGGGGGCCTAGGAGGTGGCGCCGACGAACGGCAGGAGCCCGGCTGCGTCCTGGACGAACCCGGTGGCGCCGGCTGCGGCCAGGGTCTCCATGGGAACGAATCCCCAGGAAACCGGCACGAAGCGGACCCCCGCCCCGACCGCGGTGGCGTGATCCACGGTGCTGTCGCCCACCAGGACGGTGTCGCCGGGGCTCACGCCGAGACGGGTGCAGATGCCGAGGAGGCCGGAAGGGTCGGGCTTGCGGACCGCCTCGTCCCCCCCCACCACGGCGGCGAAGCGGGCGTGGACCCCCAGCCCGTCGAGGATCTTCCGCGCCATGGCGCCCGGCTTGTTGGTGTGGACCGCGAGCGGGATGCGCGCGCTGCCCAGCACCGCGGCGATGCCCGGGTAGAGGCGCGTGTGGTCGAGGAGGTGGCGGGAGTAGTGCTCGCGCCAGTGGGCGACGGCGATCTCGAGCAGGTGCTCCCGGGGCGCGATGGCGCGTGAGACCAGCGAGACCGCGCCGTCCCCGACGAAGCTCACCACCTCTTCCCGGGTGCGGGAGGGCAGCCCCAGCTCGGAGAGTGCGTGGGCCACGGCCAGGTAGAGGTCCTCTCGGGAGTCCACCAGCGTTCCGTCCAGGTCGAACACGCAGAGCTTCACGGCCCCATCCCCACCCATTCCGACCCGTCCTCGTAGACCTCGCGCTTCCAGATGGGCGCGTCCTGCTTGAGCCGGTCGATGGCCGCCTCGCAGGCGCGGAAGGCCGGGGCCCGGTGGGGGGCCGCCGCCGCGATGACGACTGCCGCCTCGCCGGGGGTGAGCGCGCCCACCCGGTGGACGATGGAGAGCAGCGCGCCGTGCTCCTCGCCGATGGCCCGCCCGATCTCGGCGAGCTTGCGCTCGGCCATGGGGACGTAGGCCTCGTACTCGAGCCGGACGACCCGCTTCCCGTGGCTCTGGTCGCGCACGTCGCCGCGGAAGGTCACGAGCCCGCCGCGACCCGCTCCGGACACGGCGTCCACCGCCTCGGCGAGGTCGAGCGGGCGGTCCACCACGAGGAACCTTCCCGAGCCTCCGGAGACGGGGGGGATGATCGCCACCTCGGCGCCGTCCGGGATCGGGTCCCCGTCCACGGAGAACTCCTGGTTCACCGCCACCCGGCAGCGCGGGAGGACCCGGGCCAGCGCGGGGTGGCGCTCCGCCAGCAGGGCGCGGAGCGCGCCCACCGTGGCCGGCGCGTCGCCGACCGGCTCGGAGCCGGTCCCCGCGGCCTCGCGTGCGACGGCGAAGTAGAGGACGGTGATGGGCACGGGCGAATGGTAACCGGGGAAGCCGGTCACCGCCGGAAGAGTCGCGGGAGGTCCCCGAACACGGTGACGCCGATGAGCAGCCCGAACAGGAGGATGAAGCCCACGGTGTGGATCACCGACTCGACCTTCTGGTTCACCGGCCTGCGGGTCACCATCTCGTAGACCAGGAAGATCAGCCGCCCGCCGTCGAGGGCGGGGAGCGGCAGGAAGTTGAAGATGGCGAGCATGATGGAGATGAGCCAGACCATCATGAGGAAGGGCGCCGCGCCGGCCCGGGCGCTTCGGGTCATCTCCTGGGCGATGCCCAGCGGCCCCTGCAACTCGGCCTTCTGCTTGCGGGTCACCACCTGGCCGAGGCCGGCCAGGATCTCGCCCGCCTTGTCGTTGGTGCGCCGGAACCCCATGGCGACCGACTCGATGAGCCCGGCGCGGACGGCCCGGAGGTTGGGGGCGATGCCTGCCTTGCCGATGCCCCCCGAGTCGTCGGGACGGAGCAGCACCGCCTCGGGAAGCGAGCCGGGCGCCGACCCGGCTCGGGCCACGCCGAGCGCGAGCTCCTTCCCCGGATGGGAACGGACCGCCTCCACGAGCCCCTTCCAGCCTTCCACCGGCGCGCCGCCGGCCGAGACCACCCGGTCGCCGGCCTTCAGGCCGGCCCGCTCGGCCGCGCCGCCCGAGATGACGTCGCCGATGGTCGAGCTCTGGTCCGGCTCGCGGAGCCCCATGGTGGCGATGAGCCCGACCGCCATGACCACGGCGAGCAGGTAGTTCATGGCCGGGCCGGCCAGGATGACGAGGAAGCGCTTCCAGGCCGGCTTGTGGGAGTAGGAGGAGGTGTCGCCCTCGGCGATCTCCTCGCCCGGCGCCATCCCGGCGATCTTCACGTAGCCGCCCAGCGGGATGGCCGAGAAGGCCCACTCGGTGTCCCCCCGCTTGCGGGACCAGATCACCGGCCCGAAGCCGACGCTGAACCGCTCGACCCGCATGCCCGACCAGCGCGCCGCCAGGTAGTGGCCGAGCTCGTGGATGACGATGAGCAGGCCGAAGGCCAGCACGGTGACGGCGACCATCGGGATGGACTGCAGGAATCCGTTCATGTCTCTTCCCGGGCCGGGTCGCCGAACTCCTCGGCCTCGAAGGTCTCGAGGGTGGTGGCGGGGTCGCGCCAGGCGTCGGCGGGCAGCCCGGCCTTCAGGCAGGTGTGCTTGAGGAAGGTGGGAGCATCCCAGCCCCGCTCGACGGCCACCACCGGGAGCAGCACGCCCCGGTGCCAGCCCTGCGTCACCACCAGTCCGTGCCGGCCGACGCGCAGCAGCCCGGGGTCGAGGAGGGGGACGCGGGGGCCGAGCGCCGAGACGTGGATGTCGAGGTCGTCGGCCTCGTCGGCGCGGAGCGGCGGGAAGCGGGGGTCCTCGAACGCGGCGGCCACGGCCATTGCGGCCACGGTGCGGGCCAGCGAGCCCTCCGGCTCGAACCGCCCGATGCAGCCGCGAAGCTCTCCCCCGCGGTGCAACGTGACGAAGGCGCCGCGCCGCTCGCCCAGCCCGCCCGTCTCCGGGAGCGACGGGGAAGGGCCGAGGCCGAGCCGGGCGCGGATGGCGGCCCGGGCGATCCCGACGAGCGCCCCGCGCTCCACCGCCGTGAGCGGCGCCGTCACAGGAGCCTCCGCGCCCCGGTGAGCAGGTAGCGGCGCACGTCGGCGAGGACCTCGCGGTGGTCGAAGACGATGGGGGAGGGGAGTGCGTCCCAGGCGAAGCCCCGGGCCTCGGCCGCGTCGTCACCGCCGCGGGGCTCCCCTGAGGCGCGGGCCAGGAAGACCGTGCTGATGGTGTGGCGGCGCGGGTCGCGGGCCGGGTCCGAGTAGGAGTGGAACTGCTCGAGAAGCGTGACCGCGAGCCCCGTCTCCTCCTCGGCCTCGCGGGCAGCGGCCACCGCGAGCGGCTCGCCGTCGTCCACGAAACCGCCGGGGATGGCCCACCCGTGCGGGGGGTTCTTGCGGCGGACCAGCACCACGCGGTCGCCCGGCAGCAGGATCACCGCGTCCACGGTGGGAGCCGGATTCCGGAACTCGGCCACGGGAGGGTTCACGGGCGCTGTGCCGCGATGACCGGCCGGGCCGGCGAGGCCGGCGTCGCGGCGCCGCGGTTCGGGAAGGCCTTCTCGACCATCTCCCGCGCGAAGGGAACGTCGCGCCCCGGGACCCCGGCGGCCAGCGCCCGGGCCGCGGCGGCCGCCTGCGCGGCGCGGTCGGCGAGCCCCATGGATCGCATGTGGACACCCACGGTGAAGAGCCGGGCCGAGAGCCGTTGCCGGCAGGGAGCGTCGAGCCAGGCCTCCACCGCCTCGGCGATGGCGCCCTCCACGCGGGAGGCGCGACCGGCGTCGTCGGACGTCCCGGCCGAGGCGGCCAGCTCGTCGAGCCGTGTCGCCAGCGCGCGCAGCGCCCCCTCGTCGGCGAGCCATCCCCGCAGCATGGCGAGCGTGTGCAACCCTCCCGAGGCGGCCAGGGCCAGCGCCTCCTCCTCGACCGGGAGCGGGGGCAGCGAGGCGGCGGGCTCGGGAGCCGGCGTGCCGGGCCCGATGCGGGTGAGCCAGCCGTCGGCCCCCTCCGGCGCTGGGCGCCCCGCCCCGTCGTTCCGCCGTCGGGCTTCCGCGACGAGGGCGCGGGCGTGGCCCGGGTCGATCTCGGCCACCCCCATGGACTGGCCGCGCTCCCCGATCTCCTTGCCGAAGGTCCGGTACTCCTTGCGCCCGAGCACGCCGACCTGGAGCTCGATCAAGCCGAGCACGTCCGACACCACGGCCTGGCCGACCTCCACGCCGCGCCCCGGAACGTTGCGGGCGATCCAGATGGCGCGCTCCCCCTGGCCGTCCACGGTCGAGGCGTAGGAGGGGAACACCTCCTCGGCAAGCGGGGCGGGCGGCGGGGTGGCCGCGCGCTGCGGCTCCGGCACCGAGACCCCGCGGGTGCGCAGGACGTGGAGGGCGCGCTTGGCCTCCTTTGCGACGGTCTTGTCGGCCGAGGAGGCCAGGCCGGACACGAGGTCGAGCTGGTCGCCGGCGACCGCGGCCCGGAGGAGGGCGGCCGAGAGGGGGGGCGGGAGGGTGGCGATCTCCTCGGGCCGGGCCTTGGGGAGGCCGACGAGGAGCCGCGCGGCGCGGGCCGCCTCGGAGCGGGGAAGCCCCGTCTGATCGGCCACTTCCTGGCTTCCGACGTTCGGGTCCCGCAGGAGCGCCAGGATCCGGTCTGGGTCGTCGATGGGCATCGGAGGCGGAATCTATACGCCGTTCCCCCGGGGGACAACGTCGCCTGTACCCTTCTGGACCGGAAGCTCTTGACCGGGCGCCACTTTTCCCTGGATAATATCGAGTCCACCGCTGCACGAACGCTTCCACCCGAAGGGGCGGACGTGGCCAGCCACACAAGAAGGAGCGCCAAAATGACCCGTCGCCTGATCACGAACATCGCCCTGGCCGTCGCCGGCGCGTTCGCCCTCGTCGTCGCCACCCCCGCCTTCGCCTGCGATTGCGACAAGAAGGCCAGCGGCACCGAGAAGTCCGACAAGAAGGCCGACAAGGCCGCTCCTGCCAAGCCGGCGCAGGCTGCCCCGGCCCAGGAGAAGAAGGCCGAGGCCTCCAAGGCCACGACCCTCCTCGTCGCCGCCGCCGACTGCAAGTGCGGCGCGAAGACCGAGAAGGACTGCAAGTGCGAGAAGGGCTGCAAGTGCCACAACGCCCACCCGGGCGACAAGTCGGACAAGCCCAAGGCCAGCGCCGACACGTCGTCGCAGGTCCTCGTCGCCGCGGCCTGCGCCTGCGGCGCCAAGGAGGCCAAGGACTGCAAGTGCGGCGAGAAGTGCAAGTGCGCCGTGAAGACCGACAAGAAGGACGCCCCGAAGGCCGCGGCCCCCAAGGCCAGCTAGCCTCACCGGCGTGACGTCAAACGGGGCCTCGTCCGGTGAAGCCGGGCGGGGCCTTCGTGCCTAACCCACTCGCTCCGCGCCTCGGCGACGCGCCCGGTGGCGCGCCAGCATCAGCCCCAGGTAGTGGCCGGTGTGGCTCTCCCGGACGCGGGCCACGTCCTCCGGGGTCCCCTCGGCGATGACGTGGCCGCCCTCCTCGCCGCCCTCGGGTCCGAGGTCCACGACCCAGTCGGCCGACTTGATGACGTCGAGGTTGTGCTCGATGACCACCACCGAGTTCCCGCCGTCCACCAGCCGGTCGAGCACCACGAGCAGCTTCTTCACGTCGTCGAAGTGGAGGCCGGTGGTGGGCTCGTCGAGGATGTAGAGGGTGCGGCCGGTGCCCACCCGGGCCAGTTCCCGCGACAGCTTGATGCGCTGGGCCTCGCCGCCCGAGAGGGTGGGGGAGGGCTGTCCGAGCTTCACGTAGCCGATCCCCACGTCGTCGAGGGTCACCAGGATCCGCTGGATCTCGCGGTGGTTCGCGAAGTGGAGGATGGCCTCGCGCACCGAGAGGTCGAGCACCTCGGCGATGTTCTTTCCCTTGAACTGCACCTTCAGGGTGGCCTCGTTGAAGCGCTTTCCCTGGCACACCTCGCAGGGGACGAGCACGTCGGCGAGGAAGTGCATCTCCACCATCTTCATGCCGTCGCCCTGGCAGGCCTCGCAGCGGCCGCCCTTCACGTTGAAGCTGAAGCGGCCGGGCAGGTAGCCGAGCGCGCGGGCCTCCGGCGTCTGGGCGAAGACGTCCCGGACCAGGTCGAAGACCTTGGTGTAGGTGGCCGGGTTGGAGCGGGGCGTCCGGCCGATGGGCTGCTGGTTGATGTCGATGACCTTGTCGATCTGCTCGTGGCCGGTGATGGACCGGTGCTTGCCCGGCGCCTCGCGCGACCCGTAGAGGAGGCGGGAGAGGGCCGGGTGCAGGATGCCGTTCACCAGCGTGGACTTGCCGGCCCCGGATACCCCGGTGACCGCGACGAAGCAGCCGAGCGGGAAGGAGACGGTGACGTCCTTCAGGTTGTTCTCGGTGGCGCCGGTCACGGTGAGGCGCGCCCTGCCCACCGGCCGCCTCCGCTCCGGCACGGAGATCTCGGCGCGCCCGGACATGTAGGCCCCGGTCAGGGAGGCCGGGTCGGCCATCACGTGCGCCGGCGTCCCCTGCGACACCACGCGCCCGCCGTGCTCCCCGGCGCCAGGGCCGAAGTCCACGATCCAGTCGGCCGCCTCCATGGTCTCCTCGTCGTGCTCGACGACGATGACCGAGTTGCCGATGTCGCGAAGCCGCTTCAGCGTGCCGAGCAGCTTGCCGTTGTCCCGCTGGTGGAGGCCGATGGATGGCTCATCGAGGATGTAGATGACGCCGGTGAGCTCGCTGCCCATCTGCGAGGCCAGCCGGATGCGCTGGCTCTCGCCCCCGGAGAGGGACGGACCGGGGCGGTCGAGGGTCAGGTAGGAGAGCCCCACGTCCACCAGGAAGCGCAGCCGGTTGTGGATCTCCTTGAGCAGTTCCGCGGCGATGTGGGCCTCGGCCCCCTTGAGCGCGAGCCCGTCGAGCCAGGCCAGCGTCTCCTGGATGGTCATGCGCGACAGCTCGACGATGCCCACGCCGCGCACCTTCACGGCCCGGCTCTCGGCGCGGAGCCGCTCCCCCTCGCAGGCCGGGCAGGGCTTGTCGGAGAAGAAGCGCATGTAGTAGCGGCGCATGGCCTCGGAGCCGGTGGCCTTGAAGCGCCGGTAAAGCTGGGCCAGGACCCCTTCCCACTGGATCCGGTAGCCCTTCACGCCGGCGGCCTGGGTGCCGAGCAGGATCACGTCCTTGTGCTGCTTCGACAGCTTCGCCCAGGGGGTGTCGAGGTCGATCCCGAGCGAGCGGGAGAGG
>CAIQRS010000094.1 GCA_903874275.1 uncultured Anaeromyxobacter sp. | reverse complement strand
CTCTCCGCGGGGCTGCGCGTCCGGGGCTACGTCTCCACCGCATGGGGCTGCCCCTACGAGGGACGGGTGGACCCGCTCCGGGTCGCGGAGATCGCGGAGCGGCTGCTGTCGATGGGTTGCTGGCAGGTCTCGCTCGGCGACACCATCGGCGTGGGCACGCCCAACCAGACCCGTGACATCGTGGGGCTGCTGTCGTCACGGGCCCGCCCCGGCTCCATCGCCCTCCACCTGCACGACACGCGGGGCACCGCGCTCGCCAACGTGCTCGCCGGCCTCGATGCCGGCATCACCACCTTCGACGCCTCGGTGGGCGGGCTGGGCGGCTGCCCCTACGCGCCCGGGGCCTCGGGCAATCTCGCCACCGAGGACCTGGTCTACTTGCTCCAGGGAATGGGGTACGAGACCGGCGTGGATCTCGGCAAGCTGGTGTCGGCCGGCGCGCTGGCCCAGGAGCTGGTCGGGCGGACGCTGCCCGGCAAGACCCTGCAGGCGGAGCTGGCCACCCGGGCACGCGCCGCGGAGGGCGGGGCATGAGCGGTCGGGAGTGGGCGGTCGAGCGCCAGGAGGGGGTCGAGATCTGGACCATCGACGGGGAGGCACGCCGCAACGCCCTCTCCCGCGCCATGATCCGGGGGCTCCTCGAGAACCTGGCCCGCGTGCGCGACGACCGGGCCGTCCGCTGCGTGGTGCTGACCGGCAAGGGGGACAAGGCCTTCTGCGCCGGTGCCGACCTCAAGGAGCGGGCCGGCATGTCGGCCGACGAGGTGCACCACTTCCACCGGTCGCTCCGCGACGCCTTCCGGGGGATCGAGTCCGCGCCGCAGGCCTTCCTGGCGGCGATGAACGGCGCCGCGCTGGGCGGAGGGCTCGAGCTCGCGCTCGCCTGCGACCTGCGGGTCGTGGTGGACGGCGCCGAGATGGGGCTTCCCGAGGTCGGTCTGGGCATCATCCCGGGGGGCGGCGGCACCGTGCGGCTCCCGCGGGCCATCGGCGTGGCCCGGGCCAAGGATCTCATCCTCACCGGGCGGCGCGTCGGCGCGGCCGAGGCCCTTGCCATGGGGCTCGTCTCCCGGGTGGCGCCTTCGGGAACGCTGCGCGACGTGGCGCTGGAGCTGGCCGGCCTCGTGGCCCGCAACGCCCCGGTCTCCATCCGCCAGGCCAAGCGCGCCATCGACGGCGGGCTCCACCTCGACCTCGACGCGGCGCTGGCCCACGAGAACGCGATGTACCAGGACTGCCTCACGACCAAGGACCGGGTGGAGGCGCTGCGCGCCTTCGCCGAGAAGCGCATGCCGGTCTTCACCGGAGAATGACGGAGAGCCAATGGCCAGCGACGGGACGCCGGAGACACCGGAACTGCGCATCGAGCGGGAGCTCATCCGGGTGCGCAAGGGCGGCGCCGAGAAGTACCACCAGAAGAACGCCGAGGCGGGGAAGCTCTTCGCGCGGGAGCGGCTTCGGCTGCTCCTCGACGAGGGCTCGTTCATGGAGGACGGCGCGCTCGCCAACGCGCAGGACCCCGAGCTCCCCGCCGACGGGGTGGTGACCGGGCTGGGCACCATCGACGGCCGGGCGGTGGCGGTGATGGCCAACGACTCCACCGTCAAGGCCGGGAGCTGGGGCTTCCGGACGGTGGAGAAGATCATCCGCATCCAGGAGGTGGCCGCCCGCGAGCGGGTGCCGCTCTTCTACCTGGTGGACTCGGCCGGGGCGCGCATCACCGACCAGATCGAGATGTTCCCGGGGCGGCGCGGCGCCGGGAGGATCTTCCACAACGAGGTCCACCTCTCCGGCGTGGTCCCGCAGATCTGCCTGCTCTTCGGACCGTCGGCGGCCGGGGGGGCCTACATCCCGGCCTTCTGCGACATCGTCTTCATGGTGAACGGCAACGCCTCGATGTACCTGGGCTCGCCGCGCATGGCCGAGATGGTCATCGGCGAGAAGGTGTCGCTCGAGGAGATGGGCGGGGCCCGCATGCACTGCTCCGTCTCCGGCTGCGGCGACGTCCTCTGCCAGACCGAGGAGGAGGCCATCCGGGAGGCCCGCCGCTACTTCGCCTTCTTCCCGCGCAGCTTCCGGGAGCTTCCGCCCCTCGCGCCGCCGCGGCCGCCGCGGGTGGATCCGGCCAAGATCCCGGACATCGTCCCCAACGACCAGAACCGGGCCTTCGACATCCTCCAGCTCGTGGACGCGCTGGTGGACGAGGGCTCCTTCTTCGAGGTGAAGAAGCTCTTCGCCGGCGAGCTCATCACCGGCCTGGCCCGCATCGAGGGGCGGCCGGTCGGCATCGTCGCCAACCAGCCCAAGGTGAAGGGCGGGGTCCTCTTCGTGGACTCGGCCGACAAGGCCGCCCGCTTCATCTGGCTCTGCGACGCCTTCAACATCCCGCTCCTCTACCTCTCCGACGTTCCCGGCTTCATGATCGGCACCAAGGTCGAGCGGGCCGGCATCATCCGCTCCGGGGCCAAGATGATCAGCGCGGTCTCCGAGGCCACCGTGCCGCGGGTCTGCGTGGTGGTGCGCAAGGCCTACGGCGCCGGGCTCTACGCCATGGACGGTCCGGGCTTCGCCCCCTCGGCGACCCTGGCGCTTCCCCAGGCGATGATCGCGGTGATGGGGCCGGAGGCCGCGGTGAACGCGGTCTACTTCAACAAGATCCAGGAGAAGCCCGAGGCCGAGCGCCCGGCCTTCGTGCAGGCCCTGCGCGACGAGTACAAGCGGGACATCGACATCGAGAAGCTGGCCAGCGAGCTCATCATCGACGCGGTGATCCCCGGCGCCGAGTTGCGCCACGAGCTGGCCCGCCGCTTCCACTACCACTCCCTCGGCTACGAGCCGCCTGCGACCCGCAAGCGTGCCGTCCTCCCCGTCTGACCCGGAGCCTCCATGGACTTTGAGCTCGACGACGCACACCTCCAGATCCAGCGGATGGTCCGCGACTTCTGCGAAGAGGAGGTGAAGCCGCAGGCCCGCCGGTGGGACGAGACCGGCGAGTTTCCCTTCGCCACGGTCAAGAAGCTCGGCGAGCTCGGCCTCATGGGGGTCACCGTCCCCGAGGAGCTGGGCGGCGCCGGGCTCGACATGATGGCGCTGGCCGTCGTGATCGAGGAGATCGCCCGCCACGACGGGTCCCTGGCCCTCACGGTGGCGAGCCACAACGGCCTGGGCTCCAGCCAGATCCGCTACTTCGGCTCGGACGAGCAGAAGCAGCGCTGGGTCCCGCCCCTGGCCCGCGGGGAGAAGCTCGCCGCCTGGGGGCTCACCGAGCCCGGCTCCGGCTCCGATGCCGCCGGCCTCCTGACCACGGCGGTCCGCCACGGCGACCACTGGGTCCTGAACGGCGCCAAGATGTTCATCACCCAGGGCTCGGTGGGCGACACCTTCGTCGTCCTGGCCCGGACCTCGCCGGAGAAGGCGCAGAAGGGGATCACCGCCTTCGTGCTCGAGAAGGGGATGAAGGGCTTCAGCCAGCGCGCCATCCACGGCAAGCTGGGCATGCGCAGCTCCGACACGGCCGAGCTCCACATGGAGGACGTCGAGGTTCCCGACGGGAACCGCGTCGGCGCCGTGGACCACGGGTTCCTCGACACCCTCTCCATCCTCGACCGGGGGCGCATCACCATCGGCGCGCTGGCCGTCGGCCTGGGGCGCGGGGCGCTGGAGGAGGCCCGGGGCTACGCCAAGGAGCGCAAGGCCTTCGGCAAGCCCATCGCGGAGTTCCAGGCCATCGCCTTCGCGCTGGCCGACATGGCCACCGAGGTGGACGCGGCCCGGCTGCTGGTGCTGCGCTCGGCGGCCCTCTGCGACGCGAAGCAGCCCTTCGGTCGCGAGGCCTCCATGGGCAAGCTCTTCTCCAGCGAGGCGGCCATGCGCGCCACCACCAAGGCCATCCAGATCCTGGGCGGCTACGGCTACACGCGCGACTTCCCCGTGGAGCGCTACTTCCGGGACGCCAAGCTCTGCGAGATCGGGGAGGGGACGAGCGAGATCCAGCGGCTCGTCATCGCCCGGTCCATCCTGAAGGATGCGTGAGCGCGAAGTCTCCCACCACCGTGGAACGTGTGCGGTCCGGCGAGGTCCGGGCCGCCGCGCGCCTGATGCGCAACCTCGACGACGGGATCCCCGGCGCCCGGGCCATCCTGCGGGAGCTCTTCCTCCGGCCGGGACACGCCATCGTGCAGGGGATCACCGGGCCGCCCGGGGCGGGGAAGTCCTCCCTCACCGACCGGCTCGTCGCCTACCACCGCAAGGCCGGGCGCACGGTGGGGGTGGTGGCCGTGGACCCCACCAGCCCATTCACCGGGGGTGCAATCCTGGGAGACAGGGTGCGCATGCAGGACCACGCCCTCGACCCGGGTGTCTTCATCCGCTCGCTGGCCACCCGCGGCCACCTGGGCGGGCTCTCGCGCGCCACCTCCGACGTGGTCACCGTGCTCGACTCGATGGGCAAGGACGTCGTCCTGGTGGAGACGGTCGGCGTGGGGCAGGACGAGGTCGAGATCGCCGAGCTGGCCCACAGCGTGGTGGTGGTCTCCATCCCGGGCATGGGGGACGAGGTCCAGGCCATCAAGGCCGGCGTGCTGGAGATCGCCGACGTCTTCGCCGTCAACAAGGCCGACCGGGAGGGGGCCGATCGCACGGTGAAGGACCTCCAGATGATGCTCGACCTGCGCCGGACCACCGCCACCCGGGGAGGGCTGGACCACGACTCGGTCCACCGCATGACCCGGACCGGCGCCGAGGACCCGCACGAGGCCGGATGGTGGGAGCCACCCATCGTGAAGACCATCGCCACCCGCGATCAGGGGATCGCCGAGCTGGCCGAGGCGGTGGAGAGCCACCGCGTCCACCTCGACCGGACCGGGGAACGGCAGCTCCGCGAGGTGTCCCGGGCCCGGGCCACCTTCCTCACCATCCTGCGCGACCGGCTGATGCAGGGCGCCCTCTCGCGGCTGGCCGAGGAGGTGGGGCACCTCGACGAGCTGGCCGCCCGCATCGCCTCCCGGAGCGCCGACCCGTACGAGCTGGCCGACGACCTGGCCAGGAGGCTGTAGCGCATGGCTCCTGAACTCTCCGTGGAGGACCGGGAACGGGTGGCGCGGCTCGCCGAGAGGGTGCGCGCGCCGCTGGCCGACCGGGCCACCGCGCTCGTGGCGGTCACCCACAAGTCCTGGGTGAACGAGCACCGGGGCGAGGGGGCCGAGGACAACGAGCGGCTCGAGTTCCTGGGCGACGCGGTCATCGACCTGCTCGTCTCCGAGTACCTCATGTCCCACTTCCCGCTGGCCCGCGAGGGAGACCTTTCGAAGCTTCGGGCCGCGGTGGTGGACGAGCCCGGGCTCGCCGCCATGGGGCGCGCGCTGCAACTCGGGGAACTGCTCAGGCTCGGCCGGGGCGAGGAGCTCACCGGGGGGCGCGAGAAGGCCTCGGTGGTCGCCGACGCGATGGAGGCGGTGATCGCGGCGGTCTTCCTCGACGGCGGGCTCGCCGCGGTCCATCGACTCATCGACCCCTTCCTCGAGGAGGTCTACGCACGCGCGGCCAGCGGCACCCTCGACCGCGACTTCAAGACCCAGCTCCAGGAGCAGGCCCAGGCCCGCTTCCGGTCCTCTCCGCGCTACCGCGTCGTCGCCGAGGTCGGTCCGGACCACTCCAAGACCTTCGAGATCGAGGTGGAGCTGCGGGGCGAGGTGCTCGGCCGGGGGGCGGGGCGCTCCAAGAAGGACGCCGAGCAGGGGGCGGCCCGGGTGGCGGTCGAAGCGCTCGCCGCCAGGCCACCGGAGACGGAGGCTGTAGCGCCCGCACCGGAGGTCGAGCCGGCACCCGATGCCGAGCCAGCGCCCGAGCCAGTCGTCGAGGTTCCGGTCGTCGAGGAGCCGCCGGCACCGAAGCCGAAGAGGAGGGCGACCAAACCCGCGAAGCCCCGGCCCGCCAGCGATTCCGCGGCCGGGAAGACCCGGAAGACCCGGAAGGCCAAGGCCCGCCGTTAGAGGAAGATTGCGGCCGGGCCGGCGGGTGACTAGCATCCCCCGCATGACCAAGCTCGCCCTTGCCGCCGCGCTGGCGCTCGCCGCCGCGCCCGCCGCCGCACAAGACCTGTACGCAACCTTCGACACCTCCATGGGAAAGATCGGCGTGAAGCTGCTTCCCGGGGAGGCCCCCAAGGCCGTGAAGAACTTCGTGGAGCTCGCCGAGGGGAAGAAGGAGTGGACCGACCCCAAGACCGGGCAGAAGGTGAAGACCCCGCTCTACGACGGCACCCTGTTCCACCGGGTCATCCCCGGCTTCATGATCCAGGGCGGCGACCCGCTCACCCAGGGCGCGCAGCCTGGGACGACCTCCACGTCCCAGGGTCGCCCGTTCGGCACCGGGAGCCCGGGCTACAAGTTCGAGGACGAGCTGCCGAAGCCCCCCGCCAAGACCTTCGAGAAGCCCTGCGTCCTCGCCATGGCCAACTCAGGCGCGGACACCAACGGCTCCCAGTTCTTCATCACCGAGGGGTACGGCGGGACGGTCTCCCAGCTCGAGCCGCGCACCTGCGTGGACGCGAAGGGCGGGGTCTGTGGCTACACCCGATTCGGCCAGGGCGTGTGCGGCTGCGACCTCGTGGGGCAGATCGCCCGCGCGGGGAACTCCAAGGTCAAGATCAACAAGGTCGTCATCTCCAAGACGCCTCCCACGTGCAGGTAGGAGCAACCACCATGGCAGACCCCATCCACGTCACGTTCCAGACCTCCGCCGGCGACATTGTGGTGAAGCTCCTTCCCGAGAAGGCACCCAAGACGGTGGAGAACTTCCTCGGCCTGGCCGAAGGCACCCGGGAGTGGACCGACCCCCGCAGCGGCCAGAAGGTGAAGACCCCGCTCTACGACGGCACCGTCTTCCACCGGGTCATCCCCGACTTCATGATCCAGGGAGGGGATCCGCTCGGAACCGGCACCGGGGGCCCCGGCTACAAGTTCGGAGACGAGATCGGTCCCGACAACAAGTTCGACCGGGCCGGGCTGCTGGCCATGGCGAACGCCGGTCCCAACACCAACGGCTCGCAGTTCTTCATCACCGAGGTTCCCACCCCGCACCTGAACCGGGGGCACACCATCTTCGGCGAGGTGGTCAAGGGAGGGGATCTCGTCCCCAAGATCACCCGCATGGGGAACTCCAAGGTCAAGCTGGTGAAGGTCGTCGTGACCCGCGGCCCGGTGGGCTAGTGATCGACAAGGGGCCGTTCCGCGCCGGATTCGTCGCCATCCTCGGACGCCCCAACGTCGGGAAGTCCACGCTCCTCAACCAGCTGCTGGGGGAGCACGTGGCCATCGTCACGGCGCGACCCCAGACCACCCGCACCCGCATCCTCGGCGTGGTGAACGGGGAGGGCTACCAGCTGGCCCTCTTCGACACCCCCGGCATCCACAAGGCCAAGGGGCCGCTCAACAAGCGCATGGTGGAGACCGCGCTCTCGACCCTCTCCGAGGTGGACGTGGCGCTGGTCCTGGTGGAGGCCGCCACCGGCCCGGGCGGCAAGGTCGAGGTGGGCGAGACCATGCAGTGGATCGCCGCCGAGCTGAGGCGCAGGCGCAAGCCCGCCGTGCTCGGCGTGAACAAGATGGACCGGGTGCCCCGGGAGGTCCTGCTCCCCGTCATCGAGGCCTACCGCTCCCTCTACGACTGGGCGGAGGTGGTCCCCTTTTCGGCGCTCACCGGCGAGAACGTGGACCGGCTCGGCCCCGCGCTGGCCCGCCACCTGCCCGTCTCCGACGCGCCCCTCTTCCCGCCCGACGTCCTGACCGACCAGGCCGAGCGCGCCATCGTGGCCGAGTACGTCCGCGAGCAGGTGATGCAGCAGACCCGCGACGAGCTCCCCTACGCAGCCGCCGTCGAGGTCGAGGAGTTCGACGAATCGGAGCGGCGGGACGACGGGGGGCTCATCCGCATCGGCGCGGTGGTATGGGTGGAGCGCGAGTCGCAGAAGGCCATCGTCATCGGCAAGGGAGGCTCGATGCTGAAGCGCGTCGGGACCCGTGCGCGGGAGAGGATGGAGCGGTTGCTCGGCGCCAAGGTCTTTCTTCGCCTCACCGTGAAGGTCGAGGAGCGCTGGTCCGAGCGGCTCGAGGCGCTGCGGCGCCTGGGGATCGCGCCGTGACCGCGCTGCGCCCGATCATCGCCTTCGTGGGGCGTCCCAACGTGGGGAAGTCCACCCTCTTCAACCGGATCGTGGGGAGGCGCGCCTCCATCGTGCAGGACGAGCCCGGCGTCACCCGGGACCGGAACTACGGCGACTTCACCTGGGAGCACCGGCTCCTCTCCGGCGTGGACACGGGCGGCTTCGATCCCGTCTCCCCCGCCCGCAAGGACGAATCGGCCGACCGGACGCTCATGCGCAGCGTGCAGGAGCAGGCCCGGCTCGCCGTGGACGAGGCCTCCGCGGTGGTGCTGGTGGTGGACGGGCGCGAGGGGCCCACCGCCGTGGATCGCGCCATCGCCGACCTGCTTCGCCCCTCCCGGAAGCTGCTCTTCGTCGCGGTGAACAAGATGGACACCGCCGGCACCGAGGGGGAGTCGCCGCTGGCCGAGTTCTACGAGCTTGGCTTCGGGGAGATCCACCCGGTCTCGGCGGAGCACGGCCGCGGCGTCGGGGAGCTGATGGAGGCGATCCTGGCCGGGCTGGCCGCCAGCGGGACGCCGGCGCCCGAGGCCCAGGAGGACGACGAGGAGTCCGAGGAGACCGAGGGTGAAGAGGAGGAGGCTCCCACCGAGGAGGAGCCCCGGGAGATCCGGCTGGCCATCGTGGGGCGCCCCAACGTGGGCAAGAGCACGCTGGTGAACGCCATCCTGCGGGAGGATCGCTTCGTGGTCTCGGAGGTCGCCGGGACCACCCGCGACAGCATCGACGCGACGCTCGAGCACGAGGGGCAGCGCTTCGTCATCACCGACACCGCCGGGATCCGGCGCAAGCGCTCCATCGCCCAGCAGGTCGAGCGCTACTCGGTCATCCGGGCCATGCGCTCCATGGACGACGCCGACGTGGTGGCGCTGATCCTCGACGCCCAGGAGGCCGGCGCAGACCAGGACGCGCGCCTGGCCGGAATGGTGATCGAGAAGGGGCGGGCGCTGGTCATCGTGGTGAACAAGTGGGACATCGCCCAGCGCGCCGGCGCCACCCAGCGCTGGTACAAGGAGGAGCTGGCCAAGCGGTTGCCCTTCGTCTCCTGGGCACCCGTCCTCTTCGTGTCGGCGGCGGAGGGGAAGGGCGTGACGGCGCTCCTCCGGGAGGCCACCCGGCTGGCCAAGCAGTTCCGCACCCGTCTCCCCACGCCCAAGCTGAACGAGCTCCTCGAGACCATCCAGGAGGCCCACCCGGCGCCGCTCTCCCACGGCCATCCGGTCAAGCTCTTCTACGTCAGCATGGTCACGACGGCACCGCCCACCCTGGTCATGCAGGCGAGCCGCCCGGAGACCATCCCGGACCACTACAAGCGCTTCGTGGAGAACCGCTTCCGCGAGGCCTTTGGCCTGCGGGTTCCCCTGCGCTTCGTGTACCGGGAACGGTCTCGCCGCGACCGTCCACGCAGGTCGAAACCCGGCCGCCGCGGCGCTTGACGCCCATCGGCCCCCCGCCTAGATTGTGCCGACTTTTCGCAGGATTGACGAAAGAGGGCCATGTCGAAACACGACCATGAGCTGACCCGCAAGGACATGAAGGCTCCGGACGCCTTCCAGAGCGCCGCCGCGAAGGCGGCCGCCTGGATCACCGGGAAGCAGAAGAACATCTTGGCCGGAGTCCTCGGCGCGCTGGCCGTCGTGGCCATCGCCCTCGGAGTGATGGGCTGGATGGACTCCCGCAAGAGCACCGCAGGGGCGCTCCTCTACCGCACCCTCGACGACGCCGACGGGCAGATCTCCAGCGTCCCGCTCCCCGGCGTCAGCGTGCCCATCTTCGCGAGCGCCGAGGCGCAGTACCGGGCCGTGCTGGGCCGGGCCGACGAGCTGCGCAAGACCTACCCGTCCACCGAGGCGGCCCACACCGCCGCCCTGGCTGCCGCGGCGGCGAACCTCCGCCTGGCCGCCTGGGACGCCGCCATCGCCGACTACGAGGCCTACCTCGCGAAGGCGCCGCCCAAGGACTCGCTCTCCTTCCTCGCCGTCGAAGGCATCGGCCGCGCCAAGGAGTCGAAGGGCGACCTGGCCGGCGCGCTGGCCGCCTTCGAGAAGCTCCAGGCGCAGACCCCGGCGCGGGCCGACCGGGCCGCGCTGGAGCGGGCCCGGCTGCTCGCCAAGAGCGGCAAGCCCGACGACGCCAGGAAGCTCCTGCAGACCTTCCCGCAGGATTTCAAGGAATCGCAGCTCCGGTCCGAGGCGGACACGCAGCTGGCCGCCCTGGGCGGGACCCGCTAGCTCATGCACGCCATCACCGCCGCAGCGATCATCGCGCTGGCGGTGGCGGCGCCGCCGCCGCCCCCGATCCCCACCGACGGCCTCTTCTCGGTGGCCTGGCGAAGGACCCTCGTCGAGCCCTTCCTCCTCGAGTACAAGCCCTACGAGCCGGCCGGCCCCGGTGTCGATCCCCTCACGGGGATGGTCGTCGTCGCCACCCGCGACGGCTACGTCCAGGCCTACTCAGCCGAGGGCAAGGAACTCTGGTACGCGCGGCTCGTCGGACCGTTCCTCGGGTCGCCGACGGTGGGCGACGGGCTCGCCATCATCGCCGGCCTCGACGGGAGGGTCTTCGCCTTCGACGCAGCCCGTGGAGAGTTCCGCTGGATGTATCGCGGCCGGGAGGAGTTCGGCAGCCAGCCGGTGGTCTCGGGGGACATCGTCTACTTCGCCACGCTGGAGGGCACCGTCGTCGCCCTCGACGCCCTGACCGGCGCCTGGCTGTGGCACTTCCGGCGTGAGCCCACGGGCAAGTTCATCATCCTGGGCGTGGGGCGTCCCTCCGTCGTGGACGGGGTGCTCTACCAGGGGTTCGCCGACGGCACGGTGGTGGCCCTCGACGCCAGGACGGGCGCCGTGAAGTGGGACCGGAAGGTGGGGCGCGGAAGCTTCCCGGACATCACCGCAAGCGTGCAGGTGTCGAAGGACCGGGTCTTCGTCGCCAGCTACGGCGGCCAGGTGGCGGCGCTCGACCGGAAGAACGGCGGGCCGATCTGGGAATCGCGGGCGCCCGACGCCTACAAGGCGCGGCTCGACGGTGATCTCCTGGTGGTGATCACCACCCGCGACGTCATCGGTTTCGACGCCCGCACGGGGAACCAGCTCTGGACCATCGCCCACGAGGGAGCCCCCATGGCCGACCCGGCCATCACGAGGGGGATCGTGGTCGTCCCCACCGGAAAAGGGCTCCTGCTCCTCGACCGGAAGACCGGACGGAAGGTGCGCTTCATCACCCGCGGTTCCGGGGCGACCGGGACCCCCGCCATCCTGGGAAAGCGGATCTATCTGCTCTCCAACGCCGGCGAGCTCGTCGCCGCCGACCTGAAGTAGGGCGCGGTGAAGCGGGTCCGGGTGGTCGCGGCGGTCGTCCGGCGGAACGGCCGCATCCTCGTCACGCGCCGCCACGGCCACGCCGAGCGCGGCGGGCAGTGGGAGTTCCCCGGGGGAAAGGTCGAGCCCGGCGAGGGCGAGCCCGAGGCACTGTTGCGCGAGATCCGGGAGGAGCTCGACTGCACGGTCTCGGTGGGGGAGCTGCTCGCGCGCACGACACACCGCTACCCGGACCTGGAGGTCGAGCTGGCGTTCTTCGCCTGCGCGCTGCTTCCCGGGAGCGAGCCGCGCCTCGTTGGGGCCGCCGCCATGGAATGGGCCGAGCCCGGTCGCCTCGCCACCTACGACTTCTGCGAGGCCGACCGGCCCGTGCTCCCCGTGCTCCTGGGGGTCGCCGGCTAACGCCCCCCGCCGTGGCCGCCGCCGCCACCTCCGCCGCGAGGTGGTGCAGGGGCAGCCCGGGACGGGGCAGGTGCAGCCCGGGCAGGTGGAGGGGCAGCCCGGGACGGAGGGGCGGCGCTCCGCTGCCTGGCGGCCGCGTCACGTCCCAGCCCGGCGGGCGCGCTCGGGTAGGACGGGCGGGTGGCCGGACGCGCCGCCTGCTGCTGCGGTGCGGGGCGGTTCACAGGTTGCTGCGCCTGCGACGGGCGCGACGTCGGCTGCTGCTTCCACCCCTGCGAGGTGTTGCGGTCCCAGGAGCCGCCGTCGTTCTGCCGGTACACGTTGCCCTTCCTGTCGGCGTAGACGTTGTTGGGCCGGTTGGCGGGGCGGGGCGCGGGCCGGCTCGGGACGGGCGCCGCCCTGTCCACGTTGCGGGCCCTGTTCTCCGGGCGGGCGTAGATGTTGGTGCTCCAGCCGCCGCCCTGGCCTGGTGGGCGAGGAGGGGGAGGGTGGGCTCCACCCCCGCCGGGCGGACGGCCGCCGGGAGGAGGGCGGAAGCCGCCAGGAGGCGGGGGGCGATACCCGTATCCGGGGTATGGAGGGCGGTACCCGGGCGGCGGCCGGTACCAGCCTCCCGGGTAAGGGGGCGGGAAGGGGCGGTAGCCCGGAGGGCCCCACCAGCCTGGGCCGTAGGACGGACCGAAGCGCATGCCCGAGTAGAAGAAGGGCGAACCGTACCCGTACCCGAAGCCGAAGCCGACCCAGGGGTTGTAGACCACGTTGAAGCCGTAGGTCACGGGGCGCGGGTAGTACACGGTGGGTCCGATGTACGGCGGATAGGAGAAGCCGGTGCCGTACACCACGGTGCCGAAATACGGGTACATCCCCGTGTAGCCCGGCAGGTAGCCGACGTACACCGTCTCCGGGGTGGACTGGTACACGTAGACGTATCGCGTGTTGTAGACCGGCGCGCTGGGCGGGACCTGGTCGATGTCGGGCGGACGCTTGTCACTGACGGTCCAGGGTCCCCTGGGAGTCGGCGCCACGTACCAGACCGCCTGCTCGCAGGCCCAGTACATCCCGGCGTCCCGGATGACCGAGGTGGGCGTGTTCACGGCGAATGCCAGCGGGGTGCCCTCGATGGACTTGAAGCTGGGCTCGCCGTCGTAGGTCACCTGGAACTGCTGGTCGCGCCTCACCGCGGTGGTCTGCGGGATCTGGCTGTCGGCCAGCGCGTCCTTGGCCTCCTCGGTGCCGGACACGAAGGTGCGGACCTGGCCCACCGGGGAGTCGGGCGGGAGGCTCGAGAACCCGGCGGGAAGCTGGTCGGGCCGGACGAAGGTCCAGGGTCCGGAGAGCGACTTCGACCTGAACCAGCGCCCGGAGGCCAGCACGTAGGTCTCGCTGGTGGGGACGTGGACCAGCACGTCGCGCTGGGTGTTCTCGGCGTAGAGCAGGTCGGCGTCCTTGCCGATCGGGGCGTACCTCGGCGGGCCGTCGAAGACGAAGAGCTCGGTCGGCTCCGTGGCAACGAGCACCGCCGGCGGGCTGGTCGGCTCCTCGAGATCCTTCTCGGCGTCCTTCCGGGCCGCGTCGCCGCCGGCCTTGTCGGCGGGAGGCGGATGGGCGTCGAAGAACTGTTTCACCGCGGGTGACGGCTGGGCGACCGGGGCGAAGGGGCCGGTGGCGGCCTGGGCCTCGTACCAGAACTTGCCGCCGGAGAGGTACCAGCGGCGCGTCGCCGGGTCCTCCACCACGAACATGGGGGTGTTCACCGCGCGCCGGAGCGAGGTCCCCGGGATGGGCTGCTCGACGGGCTTCCCGGCGTAGAGGAGCAGCACAGCCGGGACGTTGGAGAAGCGCATCTTCGGCGGGGTGGACCGGAGCCCCTCCGAGGAGCGCTTCTCGGCCTGGGAAACCGCCAGGCTGGCCTGGATGGCGTCGAGTCCGACCGTGAGATCCCACTTGGGGACCTCGGCCTCCAGGATGGAGGCCAGTTGCCGTTCCTCCTCCTTGGTGATGTTCGGGAACCGAACCTTGTCCACCCGGATGGTCTCCACCGTGGCGGTCCGGGCGTCGCGGTCGATCGAGGCGGTGGTGGTGAACCAGAGGACGCCGAAGACCGGGGTGTTTCCCTTCTCGGACCAGGAGACGGCGCTGCGCCCGGCCATGGTCACGCCCTCGAACTTCTCGACCTGGGGCTGGAAGATCTCCAGGACCCCGGCGCCGATCTGGAGGGTGCGGGGCCACTCTCCCGAGAAGCCCTCGTCCTGGCTCGCGTCGGGGGGAGGCAGCGGGGGCGCCTGGGCGAGAGCCTGGAGCGCCGCGGCGAGGAGGAGTGCTGCCAGTGCGGGCTTGCGCATCGAGGAAGTGTATCGCCGGGGAAGTGGGCCGGCGATCGCAACTCCGACGCGTCAGCCGCCCCGTTTCTTCTTGGCCTTCTTGGGGGGGGCGGGAGGAGGCTCGCCGGCGACCCGGAACGGCGCCACCAGGGGCTCGAAGGAGCGGCCGTCGTCCGATATCACCAGGCGGCTCGCGAGACCCTCGAGACGGAGGACGTGTCGGCTTCCGGGAGGGAGCGGCTCGAGCGGGACCAGGGTGAACCGGGAGGTCGTCCCGATCTCGGCGTTGCCGCCCGAGGGAACCATGGCGTCGCGCGCGTCGAGGAGGACCAGGCGGGCGCCGCGGGCGGCGAAGGGAAGGCGGACCTCGAAGGTGGAGCCGGGGTCCACGAGGGGCGGCTCGGAGCCGCCGGCCTGGAGCGGCGTCGCCGTGGCGCCGAAGCGGGCCTCGACCGCGATGACGGGCAGCCCCGGGGGCGGAAGCGGCACGGCCAGTTCGGCGGGTGGCATGGCCGGACCGCTGCTTGCGCTGGGCGCGGTGACCGGGGGCGCCCCCGTGCTGGCCGGCGGGGCCGGCTGGGTGCAGGCGATTGCCAGGAGGCCAACCAGGCCGGCAAGCGCCAGGAACGGGAAACGCGCATGGAACCGCGCCGTCCTGGCATTCCTGGAGGGAGGTCGAGTCTGATAATGTATATTATGTAAACTGCGGCCGGGGCCGGTCATGCGTGCGAGCGGCTCGCCTCTTCGGCATCCTGCGGGAGCTGGTTGGCCGGCCCCGACGAGCGCGCCAGGTGCACTCCCCCACACTCGCCGGTCCTGGCCAGGACCCGCACGATTCGCGGAGCACCGTTTCGGGAAGCCACCGCGCACGGGCACGGGACGGTGGAGGGATCGGAGACCTCCTCCGCCACCGACGAGAGCGCCTGCCGCATCTCCGCCTCGAGCCGCCGCAGCCGCTCGATGCGGTTGCGGGCCTGGGCCACGTGGGCGGGAAGCCGGTCGCGCAGCAACTGCCGGAACTCGACGGCGTTGCGGCACCCTGCCCGCATCGCCAGCATGGCCCGGATATCGGGGATGGAGAGGCCGAGCTCGCGGAAGTCGAGGATCAGCTGGAGCTGCTCGAGCGCCGCCCGGTCGTACCGTCGGTGTCCGCCCCCGCTGACAGCGACGGGCTGCAGCAGCCCCTGCTCCTCGTAGAAACGCACCGTGCGGACGGTCTCTCCCGTCGCCCGGGCCAGGTCTCCAGAGGTGAACACGCGCTCCATGAAGGATTTGCTAATGGGGCGGTCGGCTGGATGCAACGATCGTTGACCCCCGCCGGCGACACGGTCATCCCTGGGAGAGCAGGTGCCGGGCGATGACCATCCGCTGGATCTCGCTCGTGCCCTCGTAGATGGTCTGGACGCGGGCGTCCCGGAAGAGCCGCTCGACCTGGAACTCGCCCACGTATCCATACCCACCGTGGATCTGGACGGCCTTCGAGACGGCGATCTGGGCCGCCTCGCTGGCGAAGAGCTTGGCCATGGCCGCCTCCTGGCCGTAGGGCTGGCCAGCCTCCTTGAGCGCGGCGGCGCGCAGCGCCATGAGGCGGGAGGCGTCGTGGGCCGTGCGCATGTCGGCGATGGCGAAGGCGACCGCCTGGAACTCGGCGATGGGCTTCCCGAAGGCCTTCCGCTCCCGGGCGTAGCGGGCCGAGGCTTCGAGGGCGGCCCGGATGGTCCCGGTGGCCTGGGAGGCGATGCCGATGCGCCCCCCGTCGAGGGCCGCCAGCGCCACCCGGAGGCCGTGGCCGAGTTGCCCGAGCACCGCCGACGCCGGGACCGCACAGTCCTCGAAGGTGAGCGAGACCGTGCTCGAGGAGCGGATGCCCATCTTCTCCTCGTGGCGACCCACCACGAGGCCCGGCGTCCCGCCCTCGACGAGGAAGGCGGTGATGCCGCGGTTGCCCGCCCCCACGTCGGTGCGGGCCCAGACGATGATCACCCCGGCCCGGTCGCCGCTGGTGATCCACTGCTTCGTTCCGTTGAGGACCCAGCGGTCGCCCCGGAGGTCGGCCCGGGTGGTCATCGAGTTGGGGTCGCTGCCGGCCTGTGGCTCGGAGAGGCCGAACGACCCGGCCAGCCACTCCGCGGAGGCGAGGCGCGGCAGGCAGCGGGCCTTCTGCTCCCCGGTGCCGAACCGGGCGATGGTCTCCCCCACCATGTTGGTGACCGCCATGGTGACGGCCAGCGAGCAGTCGGCCCGCGCCACCTCCATCAACGCCATGGCGTAGGCCACCGCTCCCGCCTCCGAGCCTCCGAAGGCAGACGGGACGTTCACCGCGAGGAGACCCAGCTGGCCGAGCTCGCGGACCAGTTCCTCCGGGAAGCGGGCGGCGCGGTCGGCCGCGGCCGCCGCGGGCTCGGCGCGCTCCGTGGCGAACGCGCGGGCGGCAGCCGCGACGGCCTGCTGGACCTCGGTCCCCTCGAAGTCCACCGGGCTAGCCCCGGAGGACGCTGGAGGCGATCACCAGCCGCTGGATCTCGCTCGTCCCCTCGTAGATCTCGGTGATGCGGCTGTCGCGCCAGTGGCGCTCCACGTCGTACTCCTTCACGTAGCCGTACCCGCCGTGAACCTGGATGGCCTTCGAGGTCACCCGCTCGCACATCTCGGAGGCGTAGAGCTTGGCCATGGCGCTCTCGGCGCTGTGGCGCACCCCCCGGTCCTTGAGCCAGGCGGCCCGCCAGACCAGCAGCCGGGCGGCGTCGATCTCGGTGGCCATGTCGGCCAGCATGAACTGGATGGCCTGGAGCTGGGTGATGGGCTGCCCGAAGGCCTTGCGCTCCTTGGCGTAGGCCACCGCCTCCTCGTAGGCCGCCTGGGCGATGCCCAGCGCCTGGGCGGCGATGCCGATGCGGCCGCCGTCGAGGGTCTGCATGGCCACCTTGAACCCCTCCCCCTCCCCGCCCAGCCGGAAGCGCTCGGGCAGGACCACGTCCTCGAAGAAGAGCGTGCAGGAGCTCGAGGCCCGGATGCCGACCTTCTCGTCCGGCTTGCTGCGGGTGAAGCCCTTCACCGACCCGGGGACCAGGAAGGCGCTCACCCCCTTGCTCCCCTTCGAGCGGTCGGTCACCGCGAAGACCAGGACCACGTCGGCCTGGGGGCCGTTGGTGATGAAGTTCTTGGTGCCGTTCAGCACGTACTCGTTGCCCTTCTTCACCGCGACGGTGCGCATCTCGGCCGCGTCGGAGCCGCTGGTGGGCTCGGTGAGGGCGAAGGCTCCCAGCCGCTCCCCGCGGGCGAAGGGGATGAGGAAGTCGAGCTTCTGGTCGGGGGTGCCGAACTTGAAGACCGGGTCGCAGTAGAGGGAGTTGTTGACGCTCATGATCACGCCAGTGCCGGCGCAGCCGCGCGAGATCTCCTCCATGGCCACAGCGTAGCTCACGTTGTCCATGCCGGCGCCGCCCAGCTCGGCGGGGATGGCGACCCCGAGGAGCCCCATGTCGGCGAGCTTCTTCACCGCGTCGGCCGGGAACTGGTGCTCCACGTCCCAGCGCCGGGCGTTGGGGCGGAGCTCGGAGTCGGCGAACTGCCTGCAGAGCTCCCGGACCTGGCGCTGCTCGTCGTTCAGCTGGGTGTCCATCGTTCTCCCCTGCGGTCAGGCGCCCTGGAACCGGGCGGGGCGCTTCTCGACGAATGCCTGCAGCCCTTCCTTGCCGTCGGCGGTCCCGAAGAGCATGCCGAAGGCGACCGCCTCCATCTCCTGGCCGGCGGCGAGCTGCGGCCGGGCCGTGGCCCGGAGGATGCGCTTGGCGGCCGCGATGGCCCCCGGCCCCTTCGAGCCGATCTTGCGGGCCTGGGACAGCGCGTACTCCACGAGCTTCTCCGGAGGCAGCACCTCGAGGGCGAGCCCCCAGGCCTTGGCGGTGGCCGCGTCGGCCATGTCGCCGGTGAGGATCATCTCCATGGCGCGGGCCGGCCCGACCCGGCGCTGCAGCCGCTGGGTGCCTCCGAAGGCGGGGATGATCCCCAGGTTCACCTCGGGCTGGCCGAAGCGGGCCTTCTCGCTGGCGTAGACGAGGTCGCAGGCCATGGCCAGCTCGCACCCCCCGCCCAGCGCGAAGCCGTTCACGGCGGCGATGGTTGGGATGGAGAGGGCCTCCAGCCGCTCGAAGGTCCGCTGCCCGGCCTCGGCGAAGCGTCGGGCCTCGAGCGGGGTGAGCCTCGACATCTCGGCGATGTCGGCCCCGGCCACGAAGGCCTTCTCGCCGCCGCCGGTGAGGATGAGGGCCCGGAGCGTCCGGTCGGCCTCCACCTCGGAGAGCATCTCGCCGAGCTCCCGCACGGTCCTGGTGTCGAGGGCGTTGAGCGCCTTGGGCCGGTTCATCGTGGCGATGCCGACCCCGTCCTCGATCCGCCACAGGATGTTCTCGAGCTGCATCACGTTCCCCCTCCGCCCCGTGGGCGGCTCAAGCGTACTTGTAGAATCCGCGCCCCGACTTCCGGCCGAGCCAGCCCGCCGCCACGTACTGCCGCAGCAGCGCGGCCGGGCGGTACTTGTCCTCGCCGAGTTCCCGGTGCAGGACGTCGGCGATGAAGAGGCAGGTGTCGAGACCGATGAAGTCGGCCAGGGTGAGCGGTCCCATGGGGTGGTTCAGCCCCAGCTTCACCCCGGTGTCGATGTCCTCCGGCGTGGCCAGCCCCTCCTGGAGGGCGAAGCAGGCCTCGTTGATGAGCGGGATGAGGACCCGGTTCACGATGAACCCGGGGACGTCCTTCGAGGTCACCGTGGTCTTGCCGAAGGTCTTCGTGGCCAGGTCAACCACGGTCGTCCAGGTCTCGTCGCTGGTCTGCAGACCGCGGATGATCTCGATGAGCTGCATCACCGGGGGCGGGTTCATGAAGTGCATCCCGATGAACTGCCCGGGGCGCTTCGTGGAGGCGGCCAGCTGGGTGATGGAGATGGAGCTGGTGTTGGAGGCCAGGATGGCGTGGGGCGGGAGCAGCGCGTCGAGCTTCCGGAGGAGCTCCACCTTGGGCTCCACCCTCTCGACGATCGCCTCGATGGCCAGGTCGGAGCCGGCGGCTGCGTCCACCGCGTCGGCCGGGTGGATCCGGTCGAGGATCCCCTGCCGCACCTCGGCGGTGATCTTTCCCTTCTCGACGAGCTTCTGGAGGGATCCGCCCAGCTTCCCGTGGGCCTTCACCGCAAGTCCGGGGACGGCGTCGAGGAGCGTGACCGTGAGACCGGACTGCGCCGCCACCTGGGCGATGCCGCTGCCCATCTGCCCTGCGCCGACGACTGCGATGCGCTGGATCGCCATGGACGCTCCTGGAAAGAGGGACGGTCCGTGATACGGAGAATCCGGCCGACTTGTCAATCGGCGCGTGGAGCCGGATCGCGGATGGCGAGGACGATGGGGCCGCCTTCCGAGACCACGATGGGGAGCAGGCTTCGCCGGACCGGCCCGCTCGCGCCCGAGACCCTCACCTCGACCTGGTAGGAGCCGTCCGGGAGCTTCACCTCCTGGACGACCTGGCGCGGGGCGCCGCCGGGGAACCGGTACTCGGCGCGGCGCAGGGCGCCCTCCCCGCCGCGCACCTCGACCTCGAGCGCCCGGACGTCGGCTGCCTCGCCCAGGTCGTAGACCAGCGTCACGCTCCTGGGCGCGGCGCGGAGGAAGAAGAGGCCGATCGCCGCGAAGCCCAGCAACAGGAGGAGCCGGAGCGCGCCCTTCACTCCCCGGCGTCCTCTTCGCTGCCGGCCCTGGTCCGGCGCTTCACCCTCACCTTCACGGGAGGGGTGGGCTCTCCGTCGGAGGCCTTGAGCCGCATCTCGGCGTGGATCTCCACGGTCATGTTCTCCACCGACTTGAGGATCTCCTTGCGGAAGGTCTCCGAGTCGAGGAGACGGCGCAACTCCTGGCCGAGGACCCGGAGGACCTCGTCCTTGGCGCCGG
The DNA here is from genome assembly GCA_903874275.1 of uncultured Anaeromyxobacter sp. Lineage (GTDB taxonomy): Bacteria > Myxococcota > Myxococcia > Myxococcales > Anaeromyxobacteraceae > CAIOAK01. The sequence continues at coordinate 4,162 of CAIQRS010000094.1, read as the reverse complement.
AGGCCTGCGACACCAGGTAGGTCGCCAGGTCCTTGGGGAGCTTCCACTCCCGGGCCACCTTGCGCGCCCCCTCCTCGGTGAGGAAGAGCGCCCCCACCCCGGTGAGCACGGCCTTGCGGACCACGTCGGCGACGAAGCCGACGGTTCCGGCTCCTTCTCCGGCCGGGTCCGGCTGGGTGGTGGGATCCTCGGGGATGTCCGGGTCGGCCATGGGGGAAGCCTACCCCATCAGGCGCGTGGCTGGGCCCCGATGACCGGAAGGCGCGGCGCCTTCATGACCTGGACGCTGATGGCGGCGGCCACCTGCCCCGCCATGGCCTGGAAGGCCCGGGCCTGGGGACCGTCGGGGAGGGCCTCGACCACCGGGACCCCCGCGTCCCCGCCCTGCCGGACGGCCAGGTCGAGGGGGATCTCCCCCAGGAAGCGCATTCCCATCCGCTCGGCGGCGGCGCGCGCCCCGCCGTGGTCGAAGATGGGGGTCTCCTGGCGGCAGTGGGGGCAGACGAAGGTGGACATGTTCTCCACGATGCCCAGGACCGGAATGCCCACCTTGTCGAACATGAGCTTGGCCCGGATCACGTCGGCGAGCGCCATGTCCTGCGGAGTGGACACCAGCACCACGCCGGCCGCCTTCACGTTCTGGGCGAGGGTGAGGGGGACGTCGCCCGTCCCGGGGGGCAGGTCGAGGAGCAGGTAGTCGAGCTCTCCCCAGTTCACGTCCCGCATGAGTTGGAGGAGCGCCCCGGTGACCATGGGGCCGCGCCAGATCATGGCCTGGTCGGGATCGACCAGGAAGCCGATGGACATGAGCTTGAGGCCGTGGGCCTCGATCGGGTCGAGCCGGTTGCCGCCGACCGTGTTGGGGCGCTCGGTGACCCCGGTGAGCAACGGCAGCGACGGCCCGTAGATGTCGGCGTCGAGGACGCCCACCTTGGCGCCGGCCCGGGCCAGCGAGATGGCCAGGTTGATGGTCACCGTGGACTTGCCAACCCCACCCTTGCCGGCCCCGACGAGGACGATGTTCTTCACGCCAGGGGTCATGGAGGACTGGGCCACGCCGGGAGCGGAACGGACCCGGGCGCTGAAGCGGAGGTCCACGCGCGTGGCGCCAGCGCCCCGCAGGGCGGCCTCGACGTCCTGCGCGATGGTGTCCTTGAGGGGGCAGGCCGGGGTGGTCAACTCCACCTCGAGGGACGCAGCGTCCCCCTCCACCTTGAGGTCCTTCACCATCCCCAGCGCCACGAGGTCCCGGTGCAGTTCGGGGTCCATCACCTTGCGAAGTGCCGCCATTGCGCCGTCGAGCGTGATTCCCATCGTTGCGGGGCTATAGCGGGACGCCCACGCCGTGGCAAGATGGCCTTCGTGCTGCGCGTGCTTCGGCTCGAGGGGGAGGCGGTCCGGTGCGGGGGGCGGGAGCTCGCCGCGCCGGGGAGCCCGATCTGGATCGACTGTTCGCCCGAGCCGGAGAACCTCGACTGGCTCGCCTCCCGGTTCGGGTTCCACCCGCTCGCGCTCGAGGACGCGGCCCACGCCGACCAGCGCTCCAAGTTCGAGGATTACCCGGGGACCGACTTCATCGTGCTCCACAGGCTGGGGAGCCACCCGGCCGGGGAGGAGGTCTCCGACCAGGAACTGCACGCCTTCCTCACCGCCGACGCGCTGGTCACCGTGCACGTGGACCGGATCGTCGAGCTCGACGCCGTCTTCGACCGGGTGACGGGCGACCCGGCCGTCCTGGGGCGCGGCCCCGACTTCGTCCTCTACCTGGTCTACGACGCCATCACCGACGCCCACTTCCACATCGCCGACGAGCTCTCCGACGAGGTCGAGGTGCTGAACGAGGAGGTCCTCGACAACCCCCGGGAACGCGAGATGGTCGGCCGCATCGCCGCGCTCCGTCACCGGCTGGCGCACCTGCGCCGCCGGCTGGCCCCGCAGCGAGAGGTGCTGGCGGCTCTCTCCCGCCCCGGGCAGTCGGTGGTCCGCGAGCGGACGGTCTTCTACTTCCGCGACGTGCAGGACCACGTCGTGCGCATCACCGAGCAGCTCGACGTGTCGCGCGACCTGGCCTCGCAGACCATGGAGATCTACCTCTCCACGGTGAACAACCGGATCTCCTCGGTCATGGCCCGCATGGCGCTCGTGGCCACCATCTTCCTGCCGCTCACCTTCATCACCAGCGTCTTCGGGATGAACCTGCCCGGGACCGATCGGTTCCTGGGCTGGTGGCTGGTGGGCGCGACGGCGCTCGTCCTGCCCCCCGCGATGTTCCTGCTCTTCAAGAGGCGGGGCTGGTTCTAGCATTCCGCGGCGCCGGGCGGACCGTCACGGTCCCCTCCCCGCCCTCCGCCCCCTCCACCTCGACGTCCACCGGCAGGAACCGCCCGATCACCTCGGCGTTGGTGAGCAGGTGGCGGGTCACTTCACCTACAGTGAAGCAGGTGACGAGGTCCACGGCGGCCGGGCGGGGCACCCTGCCCGCCGCGACCAGCGCGGCAGGCACGAGGAGCTGGTCGGCGAGGTGGCGGTCCACCGCGCCGTGCCCGTCCAGGAATCCGGAAAATCCCGCCACCGCCGCGTCGGCGGTCCGGTCGGGCTCCCGCCCGCCCTCGCTCGTGGCGGAGTGTCCGGAGCGGATCCGCTCGAAGCGCGCCACCACGAGCAGGTGGCTCCCGCGGGACGGGCCGCACGGCATGGGGACGGCCCGTGGCTGGCAGGAGACCCCCACCTCGCGCATCCGCCGCTCCGCGCGGTCGGCCTGTCGCTCGCCAACCGAGAAGTCCACCCCCGACACGAGCGAGAGCACGTCCGCCTCGAGGAGCGTGCCCCGGTGCCGGAGGTCGAGCGGGGGCATGGCGCGGGCGGGCAGGACGGAGGCGCCGAACTCCCCACCCCCTTCCGGGTAGAACCCGGCCCTCTGGAGCGTGAGGTCGAAGGGGAATCCCAGGCGGGCGACCGCCGGGGCCCACACCAGGGCCAGATAGTGGAAGGACGGGCTGTGGTCCTGGTGGGTGCCGCCCAGGAGGGAGACCTGGGTCGGGATTCCGGCCAGGGCGAGCGGCCAACAAAGGGTCTGGAAGAGGAGTGGGGCCGAGCCGGCCGTCCCGATGTCGAACCGCCAGGACGACCGTGGCGTAACCGTCCGTGGTTCCAGGGAGAGTTCAGCCGATCCCACCGAGTCGCCGGTCAGGCTTCCCCCGCAGATCGCTGCGGTGGCCCGTGCTGCGGCGAGGTGCTGCGGGCGGAGCCCAGGCTTCATGCGGCCGTGCCGGACCCGGGAGATGCGGAAGGGATGGCCCGTGACGGCCGAAAGGCTGAGCGCGGTCCGGAGGATCTGGCCGCCTCCCTCTCCCATCCCGCCGTCCAGCTCGATGGGGTCCCGGGGCTCCATGCCCGGCCATCTAGAACCCGGCCTCGCCTCCCGTCAAGGCGCCTGATCTCGCTGAAATAGGCCGTTCCCCCGGCCGTAGGGGATTGCATGGTTGCAGCCCACGCATTCCCGGGGATAGGTTCCAGCCTCTCCTGGCCCTCGACGAAGCAGGCCGAACGGTTCCTCTTGGCGCCTCCATCCCACGATGCAAGCCTCGCCCTCTCCGCGGCCCGTGGCGACCGCCAGGCCTTCGCGCGGCTCGTCGAGGAGAACAAGCGGTCGGTCTACGGCCTGTGCCTCAGGCTCCTCTCCGACCCGGAGGAGGCGCGTGACGCCGCCCAGGAATCCTTCACGCGCGCCTACGCCTCGCTGGAGAGCTACGACCTCGAGCAGGCCTTCGCTCCCTGGGTGCTCCGCATCGCCCGCAACCACTGCCTCGACCTGCTCCGCCGCCGCATCCCGGCGCGCGCCCGGGTCGAGCTCGACGCGGTGGACGAGGACGGGCCCCCGCACGAGCTCCCCGACACCGCCTCCGAGCGGGCCGACGACGCCATCGAGAAGGCCCAGGTTCGGGAGGCGTTGGAGCGCGCCGTGGCCGCGCTGCCTCCCAACTACCGCGAGGTGGTGCACCTCTTCCACGTCGAGCAGCTCTCCTACAAGGAGATCGCCTCGGCCATGGGCATTCCCCTCGGAACCGTGATGACGTGGCTGCACCGGGCCCGCGCCCAGCTCAGGAACCTGCTCGAAGGACAGGAGGTCTCGCCGTGATCGACCACCGTCACCTCACCGACG